>JAUSPV010000200.1 GCA_030652755.1 Caulobacter sp.
ATGTCGGCCTTGTGGGTGAGGTAGTAGGGATCGACGCCGATGCAGTGGCCGCCGACCAGGCCCGGACGGAACGGCAGGAAGTTCCACTTGGTGCCGGCCGCCTGGAGCACCTCGAGGGTGTCGATGCCCAGCCGGTTGAAGATCATCGCGAACTCGTTGATCAGCGCGATGTTCAGGTCCCGCTGGGTGTTCTCGATGACCTTGGCCGCCTCCGCCACGGCGATGGAGCTGGCCAGGTAGGTGCCGGCCGGGACGATGGTCGAATAGAGGGCGTCGACCAGGGCAGCCGCTTCCGGCGTCGAGCCGGCGGTGACCTTGGTGATCGTCGACAGCCGGTGCTCGCGGTCGCCGGGGTTGGCGCGCTCCGGGCTGTAGCCGCAGAAGAAGTCGCGGTTGTAGGTCAGGCCGGAAATCCGCTCGAGGATCGGCACGCAGACCTCCTCGGTGCAGCCCGGATAGACGGTGCTCTCGTAGATGACCACCGCGCCCGGGGTCAGGTGGGCGGCGATGGCGCGACTGGCGGCGGAAATCGCGCCGAGGTCCGGCCTGCGGGCCTGGTCGATCGGCGTCGGCACGGTGACCACGAAGATGTTGCGGCCATCAAGATCCGCTGCATCGGCGCTGAAGCGCAGCCTGGGCGAGGCCGCCAGCTCATCGGCGTCGACTTCGAGCGTTCGGTCGTGGCCGCGACGCAGTTCGTCGATCCGCCCGCCGTCCAGATCATAGCCGACGGTGTCGAAGTGCTTTCCGAAGGCGGCGGCGAGCGGCAGGCCGACATAGCCCAGCCCCAGAACGCAGATGCGGGCGTCTTCCAGCGAGATCATCGACAGGTCTCATACAATCAGGCGGACGGCGCCCGCCGAAAGGCAATCACCGATCCGGGTCGGACTGGCAAGAGCGGCCGGCCAAATCCAGGCCCGCAGGTCGCCTGTTGCGCCCGGCCGGTCAGTCCTGCGACCGTGAGCTGACGCGGGTCGAGAGCACGCCGTCCCAGGGCAGACGCCGGACGACGAGGGTCGGTCCCGTCGCGGACCGGGTCGCCTTGTCGTCGGCATAGACGGCGAGAACCACCAGCGGCCGGTCGGTCAGGATCTCGACCTCGCACTGCAGCTTGATCGTCTTCGCGACGCCGGCCGGCCAGGGACTGGCCGGCGTCGGGCGACGGTCCGCCGTGCCACAGCTGGTCGAGCCAACGATGATGCCAAGCTTCTGGACCGCGCCGGCCGCGTTGGCGGTGGAGGTTCCCGAGGCTTCGATCAGGTACCGTCCCGCGGTCATGGCGGGAATGGAGCAGGAGGTCTGGCTGGCGTTGACCGCCCGGCATGCGGCGGCCCCGATGTCGGGCTGGGTGTAGCCGATGAAGGCGCGGGGCGGGCCCAGCGGCTCGGCCGGAGCGACGGCGGGCGGCGCCGCCGGTCGCGCCGCGGGCGTCTGGGCGGCGGGCGCGGTCGCGCCGAGGGCGGCGATGGCGGCGGCGAGAAGCAGGATGCGCATGCTGGGCTCCGGTTCCATGAGCGTCAGCCCTTGCGGGGCTCGGTCTTGATCACGCCGAGATTCTGCATGGCGGCCTGCAGGCTGTTGATCTTGTTGAACAGGTCCACCGCGCCCTCCAGGTCGAGGACCAGGCGGACCACCGGCACCGCGCGGCCGGTCTTGCCCTTGGCCTTGGGATCAGGCTCGTCGGCGCGCCGGACGCAGAATTCGATCCGCATGGTCCGGCCATCGAAGCTCATCCGCTGGACGTTGTCGGCGAACGTCTCGACCAGGTCGAGGCGGTCCTCGTAGCGGAGCGCCATCGGCGTTTCGCCGGTGGAGGCGGGAGCGGGGGATTTGGCCATGGTGATGTCTCTTCGGGCGTAGCTTCGGCCTCGGGGGGCCAGAACGGGTTGGCGGCGGGATGGCGAGCCGGGCGGAAACGGAAACGGGCCGGTCTTGCGACCGGCCCGCTCCACATGTCCTGGCGGACTACCAGCGCCAGCGGAAGCCGAGCGTGGCGTCCGTCGACTGGTAGTCGTCCTTGAACTTCACGCCGGCGTTCAGGAAGGCCGAGAAGGCGGCGTCGTTGCTGAACAGGTTGATCGTGCCCTGGATCTCGCCGAACGAGCCGGAGAAATCGTCGGTCAGCGTCAGGTCCGGACCAAGGTTCTCGATCGTGAGGGTGTTCTCCCCCTCGAACTCGTTCCAGACCCGGGCCGTCAGGCCCAGCCGGGTGTCGAAGCGGTCCGACGGCACCAGGGTGCTCAGGCGGGCGCCCAGGCTGCCCCGGAGGCTGGTCTGCTCATCCCAGTTGATCGTCGCGCCCGGGACATCGATCGCGTCGAAGTCGGTCTTGACGTAGGACACGCTGGCCAGCGGCTCGATCGAGGTGTTCTCGCCGAGGGCCAGCTTGTAGCCGCCTTCGACCTGGAAGCCGGTGCTGTTCACTTCGCCGGCGAAGACGTTGCTGCCCGCCGGAGCCAGCGTCGGCGCCTGGTAGTCCAGGTCCATGCTGTTGATGGCGACGACGCCGTCGATGAACCAGCCGCCGGTCACATATGAACCGTACAGGCCGAACACGGCGCCTTCCATGGAAGCCATGGTCGGCGAAGCGTTGAAGTTCACGTCGCTGTCGACATAGCCGACCATGCCGCCGACCACCCAGGAGGTGTCCGCCGTGCTGGCCCCGACGAAGTCCAGGCCGCCGATCAGCGAGACAGTCTGCTGATCGTAGCTGGTGTCGAAGTTGTAGGTCACGCCGAACAGTTCGTAGGAATTGATCAGGTCACGTTCGGCGGCGCCGCCCGTGATCTTCATCCACACGCCCGCGCCGGGTTCGGAGTCGCCGAGCTGGTCGCGCAGATCAGCCTGACGGTCGAGCCAGGTTCCGGTGGTCGTGTACCAGGCCGATTGCGCGGCCTGACCCATGGTCGTGAACTCGAACGCCTCTCCGTCGGGCAGGCCGACCAGCAGCTGCTGATTGTTCCCGTTGACGGTCAGATCGTAGAAGAACAGGCCCTTGTCGAGCACGCCGTCGGCGGAGTTGAGGTCCGCGCGCCAGTAGTCGGAGGCCGTATCGAGGCTGAAGTGGCCGGCCGCCGTGGAGCCGCCGGAGACGTCGACCAGGACGATGCCGTCCGGGTTGAAGGCGCCGAAGACGTTCAGGCTGGTGTCGTTGACCAGGATCTGGGTGCTGCCGGCGGTGGAGCCGCCGGTCAGGCCGAAGCAGTCAGCCGCCGTCAGAGCGCCGCAGCCGGTCTGGACGATCTCGGCCAGATTGGCGTCCATCGCCAGGCGGCTGGAGCCCGAGCCGACAAAGGCCGTGCCCGCCGACAGGATGCGGTCGTTGGCGAAGCCGTCGGAAGCGGCGGCCATCGTCGTGCCCGAGCTGCCGAAGACGACGCGGCCCGAGTTGTTCCAGGTGTTCAGGCTGGTGATGGTCAGCGTCGAGGCGCCCTGGGCGGGCTCGCCGACGACCAGCAGGCCGGAGTTGTTGAACACATCCGCGCCGGCCCCGAAGTCCCAGGAGGTGGCGACGCCGCCGGCGTTGGTGAAGATCGACCCGGTGTTGTTGAGGGTGTCGATACCGGCGCTGAACAGGCTGGCGCCGGTCGTGTGCCAGCTGAGGAACGAGCTGTTGTTGAACGTAACGGCGGTGGCGCCGGTGAAGTTCACGCGACCGTTCACCCGACCGGCGTTGTTGACGACGATCGTGCCGCCCGTCCCGCGGATGGCCAGGTCATCGTAGCCGGTCGTCGCGGCGTCCGTGGAACGGACGGTGGTGTTGGCCGCGATGTTCAGCGTGGTGGTGCTGGCGCCGGTGTTGGCGATGTCGATGACCCAGCTGGACGCGCCGGAGCCGACGCTGGTGACCAGCGTGGCCGGCTGACCGGCGGGGCCGACGCCCAGGTTGATCGTGACCGCGCCGCCGTTGGTGGCGGTGCGGACCGCGCTGCCGTTGTTGCCCGCGACCGCGACGCCGTTGGCGACGTTGATCGTGGTCGCGCCGGTTCCGGTGGTCGCGGTGTTGATGCCCGCGAAGCCGGCCGAGGCCGAGCCGCTGAGATTGGCGTTGACGTTGACCGTGGTCGCGCCCGTGCCGGAGTTGGCCGTGACGATGGCGTTGTCGTCAGCGGTGACCACTGCGTTGGTGGTCACCAGGATCGCGCCGCCGGCCGAGGCGGCGCTGACGCCGTCCTGGGTGGTGGAGGTCACCGTTCCGCTGGTGGTCACGGTCACCGCGGCGGCGCCGGAGGCTTCCGCGTTGATGCCGTCGAGCGTCGCCAGAACGGCGGCGGTGTTGCCGATGACGATCGCGCCCGTGCTGGAGTCCGCTTCGATCCCCTGGCCGCCGGCCGTGATGGCCCCGGTGTTGGTAATCGTGTTGGCGCCGGTCGTCGTGAGCGCGGTGATGCCCCAGCCGCCGGTGTTGAGCACACCGGAGTTGGTCACCGAGGACGTTCCCGCGCCGCCGGTGGCGGTCTGGATGCCTTCGGCGTTGGTCGAGGTGATCGCCGCGGCGTTGGTGACGACCACGTTGCCCGTGGTGGCCGAGGCGTTGATGCCGTCATTGTTGGCGCTGATCACGCCGCCGGCGTTGTTGGTGACCGTGTTGGTCCCCGTCGCCGTCGACGTGATGATGCCCCGGCCGCCGGCCCCGTTGGCCGTGATGGCCGCCGAGTTGGTCACCGACGACGTGCCCACGCCGCCGGTGGCGGTCTGGATGCCGTCAGCGGCCGTCGAGGTGACCGCCGCCGCGCTGGTGACGATGACATTGCCCGAGGT
>JAUSPV010000139.1 GCA_030652755.1 Caulobacter sp.
GGCTCCAGCGCCATGCCGCAGATCGGGCACGAGCCCGGACCGACCTGGCGGATCTCCGGGTGCATCGGACAGGTGAAGATTGTTCCCGCGGGGGCGGGCGGATCTTCGGCGCGATCCCTGGAGAGATATTTCTCGGGGTCGGCGGTGAATTTCGTGCGGCAACCGGCGGAGCAGAAATGGAACGCCTCGCCGTCGTGCGCGGCGTGGTGTGGTGTCGTCGCGGGATCAACGCTCATGCCGCAGACAGGATCGGTCACGGCGTTCGCCGACTTTGGCTTCCCTCCACAGCAGCTGTGGCCCTCGTGAGCGCCGTGTTGATGGTCGTGTTGCTTGTGAACGCTCACGCCAACCTCCCTTTCGATCGCGGACTAACAATACCCCCTAGGGGCATCTAATGGGCCATGAGCTATACCCCCATGGGGTACTTGTCAATTACCCCGTGGGGGTATATCTATGCAGGTCCGGGAGAGGCTCCATGCACCGCACGAACAAAACCAGTCTGCAGAACCGCCTTAGCCGCGTCGAAGGCCAGGTGCGCGGCATCGGCCGGATGGTCGAGGAGGATCGCTACTGCATCGACATCCTCACCCAGCTCACCGCGGTGCGCGCCGCGCTGACCAAGGTGGAACATGAACTCCTGAGGGAGCATATCGATCACTGCGTCGGTGCGGCCTTTGCTTCCGGCGACGCCGAAGAGCAGCGCGCCAAGGCCGATGAGCTCGTGACGCTCCTGCAACGGTCGTTGCGATGACCAGCGCACCTTCTGTCTACGCGCTCGGCCTGCCCTGCCCTCGCGCGCGTGAGGGATCGCGTGTCTTGATGCGTATCGTCAAAGGGGTGCGGGAGGTGCGCCGCTTCATGGATACACTCGAAAAAGCCTTGGCCTCACTGCGCGCCTCGACCAGGGCGCCCGCGCTGGACGAGCTGGAGGACAAGGTCTGGAGTCGCGTCCGGCATGCGAGGGCGGACGCCGCATCTGAGCGCCAATGGCGCAGGGCGCAGGTGCTGGCCGCCTGTCTTGCGCTGGTCACCGGCGTCGCCCTCGGGGGGCCGAGGCCACCGCCCTCATGCGCACGGCGCAACCGTCTGCCTCACTGACCGCGCCAGCGCTCGCGCCGTCCCAACTCCTTGAGGGTCGAGGATGAAGCCCGGCCTCCGCAATCTCCTGATCACCATCGCACTCGTCGTGGTCGCGGCCGGCGGCGCGGCGTGGCTCTGCGCTCGCTACGTTGTGAGCCATCACGCTCAAGGCCCGTCACTCCACGACATGGTCCACAGGAGCCTCGACCTCACGCCCGACCAGTCACGTCGGCTCGATGAAATTGAGAAAACCTATGCCGTGGAGCGCGGGCGCCTGGAGAATGAGGTTCGCGCCGCCAATCGCGAGCTGGCGACCGCCATCCGGAAGGGCGAGAAGGACTCGCCCGAGCTGAACGCGGCCATCGATCATCTGCATATGGCCATGGGCGCGCTGCAAAAGGCCACGATCGGGCATGTCTTCGACATGCGCGCTGTCCTGACGCCCCAGCAGGCCAGGCAATTCGACGCCGAGATCACCTCGGCGCTTACCGAAGAGGGACAGTGAGCGCGGCTTCCGAGCCGCACGATTCCGAGCTTGCCGCCAGCGCGGTCGCGGGCGACGAGCGTGCCTTCTCGTGGCTGATGCAGCGCCACAAGGACGGGCTGTACCGCTTCATCCGCCGCTACACGGGCGATGCGGAAGAGGCATACGACCTTCTGCAGGAGAGCTTCACCGCCGCCTGGGGTGCGCTGAAGCGCTACGACCGGACGCGTTCGTTTCCGACCTGGTTGCGCCGCATCGCGCTCAACAAATGCCGGGATTGGTCGCGGCGCCGAGCGGTGCGCCGCTGGCTCACCCGAAACGAAGGTCTCGACAGCCGGGCTGGCCAGAACCTGGCCGCGGATGAACCCTCGCCGGAAATGAATGTCTCCGATCATGAGCAGCTGTCGCGCCTTGATCGCGCCATCGCGAACCTGCCGGCCGGGCTCAAGGAGCCGTTGATCCTCACCGCGCTCGAGGGCCTTTCGCAGGATGACGCGGGCAGGCTCCTGGGCCTGAGCGCCAAGGCCGTCGAGCTGCGGGTCTATCGCGCGCGCAAAGCGCTTTCTTCTGCCCTGTCGCTTGAGGACGCCTAGGATTTACGTGGCCGGGGCGGCGCGCGACGACCAGTGGATGTGGGCGATGCGCCAGCCTTCCCTGGTCTTCTTCAGGACCATCGTCTCCGTGGTCAGACGGTCGACCTTCTTGCCCTCGTAAGTCCCGGTCGTGCGCCCCTGCGTGAGCACCCAGGCGAGGCTGCCCTGCACGGTCGAGCGGCGGATCGTGACCGTGTCCGTCATCCCCTGGCTGTAGGCGATGTCTCCGGGGAGATGCGCCTCGACATACTCGGCCTTGGAGGACTCCGCGCCCCCTTGCTCGAAGATCACCGCGTCATCGAGCAGGAAGTCGGCGACCTCTGCCGCGTCGCCGCGTCCCATGGCCGCGTGGAAGGCGTCGACCACAAGGACGGGCGCGCTTTGCGAAGCGGCCGCAGCCATGGTCGGCACGGTGATGGCGGCGAATGGAGACGCGGCGAGCACGATACCTAAGGCCAGAACACGAAGCGACATGGTTTCCCCCGGATGTGTCAGTGCGAACTAGGCGTAGCGAGTGAAGACGGCGGTTGCGCCATCCTTCTTCACCAGCAGGACATCGTAGGGCTCGCGCGATCCGTCCGGCATTTCCATGCCGGGCGAACCGATCGGCATGCCGGGGACAGCGAGACCGCGGGCCTTTGGCGCTTCGCGCAGCAGACGCTTGATGTCGTCGGCCGGCACGTGGCCTTCAATGAAGTAGGGGCCGACCACGCCGGTATGGCAGGAGCCGAATTCCGGCGGCAGACCATAGCGTGACTGCAGCGCCGTGCGGTCGGCGCGCGCCACGATTGTCGCAGCGAACCCCGCCTTCCTGAGATGCTCGACCCACACCGTGCAGCACCCGCAGGCGGGGTCCTTGTAGACCGTGATCGCCTGCGAAGCTGCGCTCGCGGGCTTGCATGACGCGAGCAGAAGCCCGGCCGGCACAGCGAGAAAGATCCGGCGCGTTGCTAGAACCATGTCCGCACCCCGATCACGAAGCTGGTCTCGGTGTCATCCTCGCCGGCCGCCTTCGCATAGTCCGCGGTCTCGCCGAACTTGCGACCGTAGGTGACGCCGACATAGGGCGAGAACTCGCGGGTCACCTGGTAGCGAAGCCGCAGGCCGAGTTCGAGGTCGGTCACGCCCGAGCCGAGTTCGAGTTCCGGGATGTCCCGGGCGGAGAGGTTCACTTCCGCGCTCGGCTGCAAGATCAGCCGCTGTGTCAGGCGCAGATCGTAGCTGCCCTCGAGGCGGGCGAACGCTTCGCCTTCGTTCGAGACGAACAGCGCGCCCTCCGTCTCGAACCAGTAGGGCGCAAGACCTTCGACGCCGACCGTCAGGTACGTCCGCTTCGGGCCACTCTGAAGGTCCTGCCGCAGGCCCGCCTGCAGATCGAAGTAGGGCGAGATCGCCCGCGAATAGAGCACCTGCACCTCGGCCTCCTCGAGATCGCCGTCAGAGCCCTCGCCTTCCGACTTCAGCACCAGGCGATTCTCATCGCCGCCCCACCAGGCTTCGCCGCTCCAGGCGAAGCCGTCCTCGCCGTCGCGGATGCGCCACTCGGCCTGATCGATGAGCACCATCCAGGTGCTGGAGCCGCCATGCTCGACCTGGAGCTGGTCACGCGAGGGCCGCATCGCGGCCTCGCCAAAGATGGCGTCAGCCGGATGATCGGTCGGGGCCGGAGGCGGGAGCTCGCTGCCGACCTCGTCATCCACTTCACCATGCGCGCTGTGGTCCATGCCTTCCATGCCTCCCGTCGGGGCGTCCCCGGGCGGCAGCTCGGTAGGCCAGTCCATGGCGGGCATCGCGTCGTCTTCCGGCGCGCTCTCCGGAGCTGACGCCGGCGCGGGAGGCGAAGCGGGCTTTGCCGGCGCCATTTCAGGGGCAGGCTGCGCCGGCATCGGATGGTGCGGGTGATGCTGCGCGAAGGCCGGCGTCGCGAACACCAGGCCCAGTGCGGTCAAACAGGCGGCGCGTCTCATCGGGCGGCCTCCGTCATCGGCCGCACGCTCACCACGCGGAACATGCCCGCGTGCATATGGTAGAGCATGTGGCAGTGGAACGCCCAATCGCCCGGCGCATCCGCGGTGAAGTCGAAGGTAACCTTGCCGCCGGGCGCGACGTTCACCGTATGCTTCCTGGGATGCCAGCCCTTGGGCCCGGTGAGCAGCTCGAAGAAGTGCCCGTGAAGATGGATCGGATGGGCCATCATCGAGTCGTTCACGAGCGTCACGCGCACCCGCTCGTTCAGGCGGAACGGGATCGGTTCGGTCACCTCCGAGAATTTCTCGCCGTCGAACGACCACATGAAGCGCTCCATGTTGCCGGTCAGGTGCAGTTCGAGGGCGCGAGACGGCGTACGCGTATCGGGGTTGGGGTCGAGGGCTTCCAGGTCTTTGTAGACCAGCACCTTGTGACCGACGTCCTCGAGGCCCTGACCCGGCTCGCCGGTTCGATCCACCGGCATGGGTGAAAGGGTCTGGACGCCCGGCCCCATCTTCACCTGGGGTGCGTTGTCGGGATTGCGCATCGACATGTCCATGCCGGACATATCCATCTGCATGCCGCCGTCTGGCCCGTGGTCCATGCCCTCCATGCCCTCCATCGGACCGTGCATGGACATGTCCATCCCCATGTCCTTCATGGTCCCGAGCGGGCGTTCTCGAAGAGGCGGGACGGCCGCCGCCATGCCCGGGCGCGGCGCGAGCGTGGCCCGGCCCATGCCGGAGCGGTCCACGGCCTCGGCGACCAGCGTGAACGCCTTGTCCTCGGTCGGCTGGACGACGACGTCGTAGGTCTCGGCGACCGAGATCTGGAACTCCTCCACATCGACAGGCTTCACGTTCAGGCCGTCCGCCTGGACGACCTTCATCGACAAGCCCGGAATGCGGACGTTGAAAATGGTCATCGCCGCCGCGTTGATGAAGCGCAGCCGCACCCGCTCGCCCGGATTGAACAGCGCCGTCCAGTTGTCGTCCGGACCATGGCCGTTGATCAGGAAGGTGTAGACCGAGCCTGTGACGTCCGAGACGTCCGTCGGGTCCATCCGCATCGCGCCCCACTCGAGGCGGTCCTTGAGCGGCTGATCCTTCCCGGCGAGCAGGCCGGCGACGGTCTGTTTCTGGGTGTTGAAGACTCCGGCCTGCGCCTTCAGCTTCTTGAAGATCTCGTGCGGGTGCATGAACGCGAAGTCCGAGAGCACCACCACGTACTCCCGGTCAAAGGCGACGGGGTCGGCGTCCTTCGGCTCGATGATCAGCGGACCGTAGTGGCCCTCCTGTTCCTGCAGCCCGGAGTGGCTGTGGTACCAGTAGGTGCCCGCCTGAACGACGGGGAACTCGTAGACGAACGTCTCACCCGGCTTGATGCCGGGGAAGCTCACACCCGGCACGCCATCCATGTGGAAGGGCAGGATCAGTCCGTGCCAATGGATCGAGGTGTCCTCGTGCAGATCATTGGTCACCGCGATGCGGGCAATCTGGCCTTCCTTCAGGCGAATAAGCGGCCCCGGCACCGTCCCGTTGATGGTGACAGCGTGACCCTGGCGCCCGTCGACCGGCCATTGCGTGTGACCGATCCGCAGCTTGATGTCGGGGCCGGCGAGCGACGGGAGGTCGCGCACCAATCCCGTGGCGCCGCTTCGGGCCCAGGCCGGGAACAGGCTCGTCACGGCGAGGCCGGCTCCCAGCAGGCCAGAGTTCAGGAGTAGTCTTCGACGGGCCAGATCAGTCATTCGAAACCTCGGGTCTTCGGTCCGCTTGGCCGAAGTTAAAGTGCATCAGGAAGCGTTTTTTCGTACGCACGCCGGCCGCGCGCCCTCACGAGCGACGACCGATCAGAACTTGAAATGACCCGCGCCGTGGGTGATCTCGGCGCCGAAATAGGCCTGGATGAGGATAAGCAGGACCGTGAGGGCGAGCGCGGCTTCGTAGCCTCGCCCGCCCAGCCGGCCCGCCGCCTGTTCAACCGGGCGTTTGAGCCGCCAGAGCGCGAGAATCAGGAACGGCAAGGCCGTGCCCAGCCATCGATGGATCGCCAGCGCGCTCTCGTCGTCGACCGCCGGCATGCCCGCGCTCGCCCAGCCGAGCGGCGCGGCCGCGAAGGCGCCGAGCGTCGCGATGCCGAGGAGAAGCTTGTTGCTGGCGCCATAGAGCGGCTGACGGCGCAGCGCGGCGGCCGCTTCCAGAAGACCAACGGTCAACACCAGCGCGATCGGAAAGTGAATGACGGCCGGGTGCCACATGCCAAGCCACGCGAGCAGGCGACCCAGGAAGGTTTTCGGCTTGTCGTGCGACATCTGCATGTCGCCTTCCGTAGGCCACGCCATCTCAGTCACCGGCATGTCGTCGGGCGCCGCAGCGCTCTCGCCAGCCGCCGCAGCGGGCGCGCTCGAGTCCGCAGACGCGCTCACGGACGGCGCCGCACAAACCGGCGCGATCGAGACCGTCATCGCTACGAGGAGGGCGAACACGCCCGCCTTCAGGGTATGGAACACCATCGCGCCCGCCTCTCCAATGCCGAAGGGGCGCGCCGCGCCCCCTGGCGAGTCACATCACGTGGATCTGGGTCACGACGGGCTTTCCGCCGACGTTCTTGAGCACGAAGTGCACCTTCTTGCCGACGGTCACCCCGTCGAGCACCGCGGCGCTCTCGACCTTGAACTTCATGGTCATGGGCGGCCACTTCAAGGCCGGCATCGGGCCGTGGGCGATGGTGATCGTCCTCGCCTTGGCGTCGATGGCCTTGACGATGCCCTGACCTTCGGCGGCCTGCGGAACCGGGGCGTGATCTTCGCCGGAATGGGCCATCGCCGGCATCGTGACAGCGGCGGTGGACAGGATCGCGGCGACGGCGGCGATCATCAGCTTGGTCTTCATGAACTGGTCCTGCGTTCAATTCGCACGTCGTGTGCGCGGCTGAAGGTAGATACGCAGCGCCGGGCCGCACCCCTCGAAATGGCCGACAAACGGTCGTTCTGACTGTCTCCAACGGGTCAGGCGTGACCCGCCCCCTTCCTGATCCCTCGATTTGAGTGAGAGTCGGTCATCCAGGGAGACGGACGTGAAGAAGAGCAGGTTCAACGAGGCGCAGATCATTGGCGTGCTGCGGGAGCAGGAGGCCGGGAGCCCGACGGCGGAGGTCTGCCGGCGGCACGGGATCAGCGAGCAGACCTTCTATCGCTGGAAGGCGAAGTACAGCGGCATGAGCGTGTCGGACGCCCAGAAGCTCAAGACGCTGGAGGACGAGAACCGGCGGCTGAAGAAGCTGCTGGCGGAGTCGATGCTGGATGTCTCGGCGCTGAAGGATCTTCTGGGAAAAAACTGATCGGGCCTGCAGCGCGCCGGGAGGCCGTGCTTCGTCTGATGGCGGAGCGCGGCCTGTCCCAGAGGCGGGCCTGCGGGC
>JAUSPV010000203.1 GCA_030652755.1 Caulobacter sp.
GCCGGACGGCGACGTGCTGGCCATGAACGTGATCGAGGAAATCCACCGCCGCCTGCCCAACACCCACCTGGTGATGCACGGCTCCTCCTCGGTGCCGCAGGACCTGCAGGACATCATCAACCAGTATGGCGGCCAGATGCCCCAGACCTGGGGCGTGCCGGTGGAAGAGATCCAGCGCGGCATCAAGCACGGCGTGCGCAAGATCAACATCGACACCGACAACCGCATGGCCATCACCGGCGCCATCCGCAAGCTGATGGCCGAGAAGCCCGGCGAGTTCGATCCGCGCGCCTACCTCAAGCCCGCCAAGGAGGCGATGCGCAAGGTCTGCGAGCAGCGCTTCAAGGAGTTCTGGGCCGACGGCCAGGCCAGCAAGATCAAGCCGCTCTCGACCGCCCAGATGGCCAGGCGCTACGCCGCCGGCGAGCTCGACGCCAAGATCGGCGTCAGCCGGGCGGCGGCGGAGTAGACCTCCAGCAACTGTCATCCCGGACGGCCGCCAGGCCGATCCGGGACCCAGAAGAGCCGGGACTCAGCCGCTGGGTCCCGGCTCTTCAGTCTTGGCCGCTATTGCGCCGCTGGTGTCGATGCGTTCGAGGCGGGCCACAGGTCTGCCGCGGCGAGTGATTACAACCTCCTCGCCGCCGGCTGCGCGCTCCACGAGCTCCGCGAAACGCGCCTTGGCTTCACCGATACCCAGAACAACCATAAGTAAAGAATAGCAGGTTGCTCTCGGGGATCAACCAGCCCCTCACCACGTCCCGTACGTAGGCCCGAAGCGGTAGCGCAGCTGGTTCATCTCGCGTTCGGCGTCGTCGCGGCGGAAGCGGGCTGCGCGCAGGTCGTCGTCGGCCTGGCGGCGGTCGTCGCGCAGGCGCTTGAGCGCCTCGCGGATGGCCGGCTTGTCGGCGTCAGGCGTCGCCGGGTCGGCCAGGCGGCGCTCGTCCTCGCGCAGGCGGCTGTCGGCGTCGTTCCAGCGGGTCTGGGCGCTGTTGATGTCGCTCTCCGCCCGGTCGATCCGATGCTGGGCGTCGAGCACGACGCGGCCGTCGGCGTAGCCGGTGAGGAACCGCGCCTCCAGCGGGGCCGGGCAGACGCCCTGGTAGGCGTTGCCGCGACGACCGGCCAGGAAGCCGCGCTCCAGCGTGCAGTAGACCGGCAGCCCGCGCTCGCGGCCGCGCAGATAGGTGGCCTGATCGGGCAGGATCCCGAACTTCTCGCAGGCCTTCACATGGTCGCCGAAGCGACCGGTCGTGTAGCCGTTGGCGCCGTCGGTGTAGCCGATGCCGTTCCAGTCGCCGGCCCGGCACTGGTCCTCGTTCAGGGTGGCGCAGCCGCTGAGCAGCAGAAGCGGCGCGCCGATGACGACGGCCAAGCCAAGGTTACGCAAGCTGGAATCTCCCCCTATCCAAAGTCACGGGACCGTGATGCGGGTTCCGCCGCTTGGCAAGTGAAGAACATGTGCAACCTGGCGGCTTCCCCGGAATGTGGCGCGTCCAGGGTCAGGCCTCGATGTCGGCGCCCTTCATCTCGCGGATGAACAGCGCGCCGATCACCGCCGTCGCGGCGGCGACGACCACCGGGTACCAGAGGCCGTAGTAGATGTTGCCCGTGGCGGCCACCATGGCGAAGGCCGTGGTCGGCAGGAAGCCGCCGAACCATCCGTTGCCGATATGATAGGGCAGGCTCATCGAGGTGTATCGGATCCGGGCCGGGAACATCTCGACCAGCGCCGCGGCGATCGGCCCGTAGACCATGGTCACCAGCAGCACGAGGATGAACAGGATGGCGACCACCATCGGCCGGTCGACCTTCGCCGGGTCGGCCTTGGCCGGGTAGCCGGCGTCGGCCAGGGCGGCGCCCAGGTCCTTGCGCCAGGCGGTCTGTCGTTCCGCGAAGTCTTGCGACGAGAGGCCGGTCCCGTCGAACGACGGAACGGCGGCCTGCCCGATCCGGACAGCAGGCGCCTCACCCGGAACGGCGGCGCGGGTCTCGTAGGAGACGCCCGCCGAGGCCAGGGCCGACTTGGCCACGTCGCAGGCCGAGCGGAACTGGGTCTTGCCGATCGGGTCGAACTGGAAGCTGCAGGTCGCGGGATCAGCGATCACGGTCACCGGCGCGCTCGCCGTCGCGGCGGCAAGGTCCGGGTTGGCGGCGACGGTCAGGGCCTTGAACAGCGGAAAGCAGGTCAGCGCCGCCAGCAGGCAGCCGGTCAGGATGATCGGCTTGCGACCGATCCTGTCGCTCAGCCAGCCGAAGACGATGAAGAACGGCGTCCCGGCCAGCAGGGCGATGGCGACCAGCACATTGGTCAGCGCCCCGTCGACCTTGAGCGTCTTCTCCAGGAAGAACAGGGCGTAGAACTGGCCCGTGTACCAGACCACCGCCTGACCGGCGGTCAGGCCGACCAGGGCGAGGATGACCAGCTTCAGGTTGCCGGGCTCGAGGAAGGACTCGCTCAGCGGCTTCTTCGATCCCTTCCCCTCGTCGACCATCTTCTGGAAGACCGGGCTCTCGTTCAGCCGCAGGCGGATCCACAGCGACACGCCCAGCAGCAGGATCGAGGCGAGGAACGGGATGCGCCAGCCCCAGTCGCCGAACGCTTCCTCGCCCAGCTGGGTGCGGACCAGCAGGATCACCACCAGCGACAGGAACAGGCCCAGCGTCGCCGTGGTCTGGATGAAGCTGGTGTAGAGGCCGCGCCGTCCAGGCGGCGCGTGCTCGGCGACATAGGTGGCCGCCCCGCCGTACTCGCCGCCCAGCGCCATGCCCTGGATGAGTCTCATCAGGATCAGCAGGATCGGCGCGGCCACGCCTATGGCCTCGTAGGACGGCAACAGCCCGACCACGAAGGTCGACAGCCCCATCAGCAGCATGGTGACCAGGAAGGTGTTCTTGCGGCCCCACAGGTCGCCCAGCCGGCCGAAGACGATGGCCCCCAGCGGCCGCACCGCGAAGCCGGCGGCGAAGGCGAGCAGGGCGAAAATATACCCCGTCGTCTCGTTCACGCCGCTGAAGAAGTGCCGGGTGATGAAGCCGGCCAGCGAGCCGTAGAGGTAGAAGTCGTACCACTCGAAGATGGTGCCGACCGAAGCGCCGCCGATCACCATCCCGTGCCGTGTCTTCAACGGTTCGCCTTCGCTCGCCATCGCCGTTCCCCCGCCGTTTTCGGGAAGCTAGCGCGGCGGGGCGGCCCGGCTCAATGGATCGTCGCGTTGACCCGGTTGCGGCGCCACAGTTCCTCGGTCAGGACGTTGGCGAAGCCGAGCCAGCCGACGTAGGGCGCGACCATGCCGGCGGCGGGGCCGTCGACCTGGCGGGCGCGCCAGGCATAGACGGCGGAGGTCCCCAGCGAGGCCACCGAGGTCGCCAGCTGTCCGCCCAGGTGGCGAGGCCCGATGGCCATCCAGAAAGCGTTCAGCGCCTGCACCACGCCCCACAGGGTCAGCGCCTGGGTGCGGGCGGGGGAGGCGGGCGCGTTCCAGATGCGCAGGCCCGAGAGGGTCAAGGCCATGAACAGCGGCGGCCAGATCACGCTGAAGGCCCGCTCGGGCGGCGTGATCGGGGGCTTGTCGAGTTGGTCGTACTGTCGCTTCACCTCGGGATTGTCGGCCGTAGGGGCGTTGGCGCGGGCGATCAGCGCCGAGGCGAGCACGGCGCCGGCCGTCAGTCCCAGGCCGAGCAGGAGGTGGCGGGTCGAGCGGCCCTTGCTGTTGGCGAAGCCGTCAATGGCGTCGCGGGCCGATTCAGCGATCTGCATGGCGGTCTCCTGGCTGCAGCACCCTGAACCGGTTGGAGCGACCACAGGTTCCGGATGGAGGCTAACGCCGGGTTTCCCACGCGAGCCACAGGGCGATGGCCGCCAGGGCCAGGGCGAAGATCGTGCGGATGTGCCGCCCGGCGCCGTCCGTGGTCGCCGCCAGCAGCGGGATGACCCGCGCCGCGGCCAGGACAATGGCGCCGTGGATCACGAGGCTGACGGCGATGTGGATGAGACCCAGGGTCAGCGCCTGTCCCGCGAACGGGCGGGCCGGGTCGGTAAAGCCTGGCAGCAGGCCGATGTAGAACACCGCCGCCTTGGGGTTGAGAACGTTGGCCAGGAAGCCGCGCGTGAGCAGGGCGCCCGGCGACGGCCGGGGCAGGTCCATCGCGGCCGGATCGGCCGCCCCGCCCCGCCAGGTGTCGAAGGCGAGCCACAGCAGGAAGGCGACCCCGGCCCAGCGCAGCAGCTGGTAGAGCCAGTCGACCCGCAGGATGATCTCCGCCAGGCCGAATACGGCGGCCAGCATGTAGGCGGCCAGGCCGGCCGTGACCCCAAGGATGGTCAGGAATCCGGCGCGCCGGCCCCACTGACCGCCCACGATGGCGAGGTAGCCCATGTTGGGGCCGGGCGTCAGTTCGATCAGCAACACCGCCGCCAGAAACGGCAGCAGGAGTTCGGGCGCCGGCAGGCTGGGCAGGATCAGTGGCCCTCGCCGCCTTCCAGTTCGCCCAGCGCGCTCTGCAGGTAGTTCTGCTCGCCGAGCGACTTCACCAGCGACAGCTGGGTTTCGAGGAAGTCGATATGCTCCTCGGTGTCGGAGAGGATTTCCTTGAAGATCTGCCGGCTGACGTAGTCGTGGGCGATCTCGGCGGCGGTGACGCCGTTGATCAGGTCCACGCGCCCGCCGACCTCGACGGCCAGATCGGCGGCCAGACACTCGGGCACCGTCTCGCCGATCTTCAGCTTCTTGAGGTCCTGCAGGTTGGGCAGGCCCTCGAGGAACAGGATGCGCTTGATGAGCTTGTCGGCGTGCTTCATTTCGCCGATCGACTCGTCGTAGGTGATCTTGCCCAGCCGGGCGAAGCCCCAGTCCTGATACATCCGCGCATGCAGGAAGTACTGGTTCACGGCGGTCAGTTCGTTGGTCAGCACGGCGTTCAGAAGCCGGATGATGGCGGGGTCGCCCTTCATGGCGCGCTCCTTTCAGGATTGAGTCGATCCGACCCTGAACGCATGTCCGGACCGCCGCAACACCAATGTCTGCAAGTGTTTCGCGCTTTCAGAGAAAAGACCGTGATGAGCCGGACCCGGGGCTTCCGGGCGCACCGCTACCAGCGGTTGGCGACTTCCTCGGCGAAACCGAGAAGGTCGCGCACCTCCAGCCGGGTTCCGTCGTCCAGGATCACATGGCCGGAGTAGCGGCCGAAGGTCTGATGCTGGATCGACCGGATGAGGCCGAAGACGTCGCTGGCCGAGGCCCGGTCGATGATCGGCTCGAAGGTCATCTCGAAGCGGCCGTCGTTGCTGGTGAACCGCCAGGGCGCGCCGTCGAAGGTTCCCTCCGGCAGGTGGAAGGTCACCTGATCCAGCTTGTGGGCGCGGCCGTCCAGGAAGACCATGTTCTCGCTGGCCGCCGAGGTGTCGCCAAAGCCGTGGCCGATGTTGAAGCCGAACGGCCGGCCCGCGTGCAGACCGGAGGCCGAGCCCCAGTACCAGGTGTTGTCATAGGTCCAGACGCCCCGGCCCCAGTCGAGAATGCCGAAGGCCGAGACCGGTTCGAACCGGTGCGTTTCCCCGCCGACGACGACCTCGCCCGAGGCCGGCATGCAGTTGATCTTCTGGTTGTAGTAGAAGGCGCGGGGCGCGTCCGGGAACGGCGTGGCGATGACCATGCGGTCCATCGCCGGCTGGGCCAGGAACAGGTCGCCCTTCAGGCCGCGGCCGCCGGCGAAGCCCGGGAAATCAACGGTCAGGCGGCGGCCGCCGGTCTCGTGCCGGAACGCCATGGAGATCCGCTCGTGCGTCTGGACCACGTCCCCGGCGTCGGCGCTCTCGGGCAGCCCCATCCGGCCCATCGGGAAGGGCAGCATGACACCGCCCTGCAGCGCCCTGGGCGTCCGGAAGTCGAGCCAGTGTACGGCGAGCACGCCGAGGTAATCGTTGTCGGCGACGGTCAGGCAAAGACCGAACTCGGGCGTCAGCACCGCGTAGTAGTCCCACTCCTTGGTGCGCAGCGGATGAGCCTTGACGGCCGAGCGGCGGTAGCGCCGGACTTCACTTGTGGCGTAGCCCGGCTCGGCCAGCCGTCCGCGCGCGTCGAGCAGTTCGCCCGGTCCCATGATGTGCTGCATCGCCCCCTCCGCGGCCGCGTGCCGGTTCGGAGTCTCTGGTAGGATTTCAGACGGGCCCCTGTCGAGGGGCGAGCGCCTATTCGGCGGCGTAGCGCAGCGCTTCGCGGGACTGGTCGATCATCTCGCGCATTTCGCAGACGCAGCGGGCGCACTGCGGCTTGCAGCCGTGCGCGCGGAAGACTTCGGCCGGCTTGCTGGCGCCGCCGTCGATTGCCGCGCGGACCTGCCGCTCGCGGATGCCGTTACAGTTGCAGACGTACACGGGTGGACTCGCCTCTCAACGCGAATGCGTCGCATGTAGCGCCTTCCGGGGCGTGTTGCAACTCAATTGCATCTCCTCGACTGGATCCGGCGCGCGCTGCGACCGGATGTCGCTGGATCGTGAGTTGAGCCTGCCACGTTAGGGGCGCACGAGAACGCCGTACGGCGAATGGGTGTGGGCGATGGACTTCGACGCTATCCTTCTGGCGCGGCTGCAGTTCGCGTTCACCATCGCGTTTCACATCATCTTCCCCAGCTTCACCATCGGCCTGGCCAGCTTCCTGGCCGTGCTGGAGGGGCTGTGGCTGAGCACCCGGCGGGAGGTGTTCCGCAACCTCTACCTCTTCTGGGTCAAGATCTTCGCCCTCAGCTTCGGCATGGGCGTCGTGTCCGGGGTGGTGATGAGCTACGAGCTGGGCACCAACTGGAGCGAGTTCTCGAAGATGGCCGCGCCGGTGATCGGACCGCTGCTGGCCTTCGAGGTGCTGACCGCCTTCTTCCTCGAGGCCAGCTTCCTGGGCGTAATGCTGTTCGGCTGGAAGAAGGTCGGGCCGAAGCTGCACTTCACCGCGACCGTCCTGGTCGCCATCGGCACCTTCATCTCGGCCTTCTGGATCCTGTCGGCCAACAGCTGGATGCAGCATCCGACCGGCTACGAGATGCTGGCCGACGGCACGCTGCGGGCCACCGACTGGATGGCGGTCATCTTCTCGCCGACCTTCCCGGCCCGGCTGGCGCACATGTCGCTGGCGGCTTTCCTGACCACCTCGCTGGTGGTGGGCGCGGCCAGCGCCTGGCAGTTGCTGAAGGACAGGACCCAGCCGGAGTCACGCATGGCCCTGCGCATGGCGGTCGGCATGTTCGCCATTGTCGCCCCGCTGCAGCTGGTCGCCGGCCACTACTCGGGCGAGACGGTGCGCGAGCACCAGCCGCTGAAGCTGGCCGCCATCGAGGCCTACTGGAAGACCCGCCCCGATCAGCCCCAGAGCCTGGTGGGGATCCCCGATCGCGAGGCGGCGAAGACCCACTACGAGATCGAGATCCCGGGCATCGGCAACCTGATCCAGGGCGTGTCGAAGGACACCGTCCTGCAGGGTCTGGACAGCTTCCCGCGCGAGGACTGGCCGGTCGTCGGCCTGGTCTACTGGTCGTTCCGCATCATGGTAGGGCTGGGCATGGCGATGATCGGCCTCGGCGCCTGGGGCGTCTGGCTGATCTGGCGCGGGCGGGTCGACGACGCGCGCGGGTTCCTGTGGGCGACGGTGGCCATGGGCCCCACCGGCTTTATCGCCGTCATCGCCGGCTGGATCGTGGCCGAGGTGGGCCGCCAGCCCTGGACCATCTACGGCGTCCTACGCACCGCCGACTCGGTTTCGCCGGTCGGCGCGGGCCAGATCAGCGCCTCGCTGCTTGCCTTCATGATCATATACGCGATCGTATTCAGCGCCGGCGGCCTCTACATCCTGCGCCTGATCGCGAAGGGGCCGGCCCCGATCCTGGCCGAGCCGCCGCCGGACGGCGAGGGCAGGGCGCCCGGATCGCCGCTGGCCGCCGCGCCCGCAGAACCCCGGGAGGTGTGACCGTGACGCTGGACCTTCCGCTTATCTGGGCCGGCCTGATCGCCACGGCCGTCCTGCTCTATGTGCTGCTCGACGGCTTCGACCTGGGCGTCGGCATCCTGTTTCCGTTCGCGCGGTCGCCGGCCGAGCGGGATGTGATGATGGATTCCATCGCCCCGGTCTGGGACGGCAACGAGACCTGGCTGGTGCTGGGCGGCGGCGGGTTGTTCGCGGCCTTCCCGCTGGCCTACGGCATCCTGGCGCCGGCCTTCTATTTGCCGCTGATCATGATGCTGCTGGCGCTGATCCTGCGCGGCGTGGCCTTCGAGTTCCGGCTGCACGGCCGCAAGCGCGGCAAGGCCTTCTGGACCTTCGCCTTCGCGGCCGGCTCGCTGGGCGCCACCATTGCCCAGGGCTTCGTGCTCGGCGGCTTCATCCAGGGGGTGACGGTGGCCGACGGTCGCTTCGCCGGCCAGCCGTTCGACTGGCTGACGCCCTATACCCTGCTGGTGGCGGCCGGGCTCGTCGCCGGCTACGCGCTGCTCGGCGGCTGCTGGCTGATGTGGAAGACGCAGGACCAGCTGCACGGCGACGCCCGTCGCTGGGCGTCGATCTCCGCCGTCGCGGTCGGGGTGTTGCTGTTCGCCGTCAGCCTGGCGACCCTGTTCGTGCATCCGCGCATCGCGGCGCGCTGGGGCTTCGGCGGCGAGGGGTTCGACCTGGCGACCTTCCTGCCGCATCTGCCGATCCCGCTGCTGGGCGCTGTCGGCCTCGCCGTTGTGGCGGTCGGCCTGTGGAAGCGCTCGCACGGCTGGCCGTTCCTTGGCGGCGCGCTGGTCTTCCTGTCGGGCTACATCGGGCTGGCCGTCAGCTTCTTCCCCAGCATCGTGCCCTACGACATCGACTTCCGGACCGCCGCCAACGCCGACAACGCGCTCGGCCTGATGCTGTGGGGGATCGCCATCCTGCTGCCGGCGATCCTTGGCTACACCGTCTGGGTCTACTGGATATTCCGGGGCAAGGTGAGCGCCGATGCCGGCTATCATTGAGCCGCCGCCGGGACCTGACGAGGCGCAGCGACCGCTCTGGAAGCGGCTCGGCTGGTTCCTCGGCATCGCGCTGGCCTCGACGCTGGCGACCGCTGTCGTCGCCTATGCGCTCAAGGCGCTGCTCGTGTAGAGACGGCGCATGACCTGCCGCCTCTATCTGATCACCCCGCCCCGGATCGATGATCTCGCCGCGTTCGGCCGCACGTTGGCGCACGCGCTGGACGCTGGCGACGTGTCCGCCCTGCAGATCCGCCTCAAGGACGTCCCCGACGAGGTCATCGCCGCCGCTGTCGACGTGCTGACCCCGATCGCCCACGGCCGCGACGTGGCCATCATCCTCAACGACCGGCCGGATCTTGCGGCGAAGTACGGCTGCGACGGCGTCCATGTCGGCCAGGGCGACGCCAGCTACGCCCAGGCGCGCAAGCTGGTCGGGGCCGAGCGGATCGTCGGCGTCACCTGCCACGACAGCCGGCACCTGGCCATGGAGGCGGCCGAGGCCGGCGCCGACTACGTCGCCTTCGGCGCCTTCTTCCCGACCACAACCAAGGACGCCAGCACCCGGGCCGAGCCCGAGATTCTGACCATCTGGCAGGAGACCATGGAGGTCCCCTGCGTCGCCATCGGCGGCATCACGGCGGAGAATGTGGCCATCGTGGCGGCGGCCGGGGCGGATTTCGCGGCCGTCAGCGCCGGCGTCTGGGCCCATCCGGACGGGCCGGCGGCGGCGGTGAAGGCGATCAACGCGGCGATCGCGGGAGCGTAGCTTTCCCTGTCATCCCGGACGGCCGCCAGGCCGATCCGGGACCCAGCCGATGCCGTGCGCCCGCATCTGGGTCCCGGCTCTCCGCTTCGCTTCGGCCGGGATGACAGGTGGGAATCGCCCCGCACCTTGCTATTGCACCCCCTCATCGCTAGGTTCCGCGCCCAATTTCCAGCCCCTTCGCGCGAACCCAAATCCCATGGCCAAGATCAACGGCAACACCATCAAACCCGGCATGGTTCTCCAGCACGAGAACGGCCTGTGGGTCTGCGTGAAGGCCGCGCACGTCAAGCCCGGCAAGGGCGGCGCCTTCGCCCAGGTCGAGCTCAAGAACCTCATCGACGGCCGCAAGCTCAACGAACGCTTCCGCTCGGACGACAAGGTCGAGCGGGTGACGCTCGAGCAGCGCGACAACACCTACCTGTACGCCGAGGGCGACATGCTGGTGTTCATGGACAAGGAAAACTACGAGCAGATCACCCTGCACAAGGACTTCGTCGGCGAAGACCAGGTCCGCTTCCTGCAGGACGGCATGACCGTGGTGGTGGAATTCCACGAGGACCGCGCCATCGGCATCGAGCTGCCCGAGCAGGTCGTCCTGACCATCATCGAGGCCGACGGCGTCGTGAACGGCCAGACGGCGTCCTCGTCCTACAAGCCGGCCAAGGCCGACAACGGCATGCGCATCCTGATCCCGCCCTACATGGAAGCGGGCGAGCGGGTGCTGGTCTCGACCGAGACCGGCGAATACGTGCGCCGCGCCGACTGATCACAGATGTCCGCCGCCTCCTCCCTAATCGCCTCGATGATCGACGCCGCCCGCAAGGCGGCCAGGGGCCTCGCCCGCGACTTCGGCGAGGTCACCGAGCTCCAGGTCTCCAAGAAGGGCGCGGCGGACTACGTCTCGGCCGCCGACATCAAGGCCGAGCAGGTGCTGTTCGAGGCCCTGACCAAGCTTCGCCCCGGCTACGGCTTCCTCGGCGAGGAGCGGCCCGAGATCGAGGGCACCGACAAGACCCACCGCTGGATCGTCGACCCGCTCGACGGCACGACCAACTTCCTGCACGCCATCCCCCATTTCGCGGTCAACATCGCGCTGGAACGGGACGGCCAGATCGTGGCGGCGGTGACCTACAACCCGATCACCCACGACACCTTCTGGGCCGAGAAGGGCCGGGGCGCCTGGCTGGGCAACGAGAAGCGGCTGCGCGTCGCCGCCCGCCGCTCGCTCGACGAGAGCCTGCTGGCGACCGGCATCCCGTTCATGGGCGTGCCGGGCCACGGCCAGTTCCTCAAGGAGCTGCACCAGATCAGCCAGCGCGTCTCCGGCGTTCGCCGCTACGGCGCCGCGGCGCTGGATCTGGCCTGGGTCGCCGCCGGCCGCTTCGACGGCTTCTGGGAGCGGGGCCTGAAGCCCTGGGACACGGCGGCGGGCCTGCTGCTGGTCACCGAGGCCGGCGGCATGGTCAGCGACCTGAGGGGCCAGCCCTATGTGCCCGGCGCCGAGGGCATCCTCGCGGCCAACCTCGACCTTCACCCGCTGATCCTCGACAAGCTGGACGCGGCGTCCTAGCGGGCGGCCGTCAGCGGCGTCGCCGGCAGCAGGATGCTGGCGACCATGCCCAGGACCGCGGTCACGAAGGCCAGGCCGATCAGCGCGGTCAGCAGCCCCATTCCGAAGTTTCCGGCGTTGCTCGACGACGGATCGACCAGTTTTCCGAAGAAGCTGCCGTACAGCATGCCGGCGTGGGCGCCCCAGCCGGCGGCGAACAGCGCCCGGGTCCGCACGTCCGGCGCCTTCACCAGCCAGGCGCCGAGCAGCAGCAGGATCGAGATCCAGTAGTCGTCGACGACGAACAGCCAGTGGCGACCGGCGCCCCAGCTCCGAAACGTCTCACCCGCGATCAGCGAGATGGCCTGGATCGCGGCGATGATCCTCAGAAACAGCATGGTCCGCTCCTCCCCAATAGGGACAGTTTAAGATGTCCGTTGGGACACCTTAAACTGTCCCCGACGCTGGGGCAGTCGACGCGGCGAGCGGATGATGTAGCGTGGAGCCATGAGCCTGACCCGTCGCGCCTTCGCCGCTTCCGCCGCCGTCCTCGCCGCCACGCCCGCACTGGCGCGGAGCAGGCCGCGTCCCCTCATCATCGCCCATCGCGGGGCCAGCGGCGAGCGGCCGGAACATACGCGGTCGGCCTACCGGCTGGCGGTCGAGCAGGGCGCCGACTTCATCGAGCCGGATCTGGTGATCACCAAGGATGGCCACCTCGTCGCCCGGCACGAGAACGAGATCGGCGGCACGACCGACGTCGCCGCGAAGGTCGAGTTCGCCGCGCGCAAAACCACCAAGGTGATCGACGGCCAGTCCGTCGAGGGCTGGTTCACCGAGGACTTCACCCTGGCCGAGCTGAAGACCCTGCGTTGTCGCGAACGCCTGCCGCAGCTGCGGCCCGGCAATACGGCCTTCGATGGCCAGGACCTGATCCCGACCTTCGACGAGGTCTGCGCCACCGCCCGGGACATGGGGGTGGGCGTCTATCCGGAGATGAAGCACCCGAGGTACTTCGCCTCGATCGGCCTGCCGTTTGAGCAGCGGATGGCTGACGCGCTGAAGGCCAACCGCCTCGACAGCGCCGATGCGAAGGTCTTCGTCCAGTGTTTCGAGGTCGCGCCGCTCAAGACGCTGCGGCCGCTGACGAAGGCGAAGCTGGTGCAGCTGATCGACAGCGAGGGCTCTCCCGCCGATGCGCCGGGCTTCACCTACGCCGACATGACGACCGCCGCCGGCCTGAAGGCCATCGCCGCCTATGCGGACGGGGTCGGACCGGAGAAGGGCTATGTCGTGCCGACCGACGGCCTGACGCTGCTGCCGGCCACCGCCTTCGTCACCGATGCCCATGCGGCCGGGCTCAAGGTCCATCCCTGGACGGTGCGGGCCGAAAACCATTTCCTGCCCGCCGGCCTCCGCACGCCGCCCGGCGCCACGGCTGACGCGGACATGATCCGCCATGGCCAGATCGACGCCGTGCTCGAGGCGCTGTTCAACGCGAGCGCCGATGGCGTGTTTACGGATTTCCCGGGCCTGGCCGACGCGGCCCGCAAGGCGTGGATGTACTCGTGATCAAACAGTTTGCCGCCGGGGCGGCCTTGGCCTGCGCCCTCCTCACGGGTCCGGCGCCGGCCCAAGCGCATGTCGGGGACATCGCCGCGCGCTACGTGCAGCTCAGCCTCGAGATCGGCGAGCACGAGGATGGCTACATCGACGCCTACTACGGGCCGCCCGCCTGGCGGGACGCCGCGAAGGCCTCGAAGCGGACGCTCCCGGCGCTGGCGCGCGACGTCGATTTCCTGCTGGCCGAGCTGGCCGAGGACGAGGCGGGCGCCGACACCGCCGGCGACACCAGCGGGTCGCTGACCCACGAGCGCATCGCCTTCCTGCGCGGTCAGTTGATCGCCGCCCGCACCCGTCTGCGCATGATGCAGGGCGAAACGCTCGGCTTCGAGGACGAGGCCGAGGGCCTGTTCGGCGTCCGCCCGGTGCTCAAGCCCCTGACCGACTACGACCCGGTCCTCGCGGAGATCGAGACGCTGGTCCCGGGCGAGGGGGCGCTCTGGCAGCGGGTCGACGCCTTCAACGACCGCTTCGTGGTCCCCGCTGACCGGCTGAAGGCGGTGATGGACGCCGCCATCGCCGAATGCCGCCGGCGCACGGTGGCCTTCATCCCGTTGCCGGAGGGCGAGCGCTTCACGCTGGAGTTCGTCACCGGCAAGAGCTGGTCGGGCTACAACTGGTACAAGGGCGGCGCCGAGAGCCTCATCCAGATCAACACCGACCTGCCGGTGCGGCTGAGCCGGGCCGTCGACCTGGGCTGCCACGAGGGCTATCCCGGGCACCACGTCTACAACGTCCTGCTTGAGGAGCGGCTGGCTAAGGCGCGGGGCTGGGTCGAGTTCACCGTCTATCCGCTCTATTCGCCGCAATCGCTGCTGGCCGAGGGGTCGGCCAACTACGGCATCGAGCTGGCCTTCCCGGGCGAGGAGCGCGCCGCGTTCGAGGCGAAGGTGCTCTATCCGCTGGCCGGGCTCGACCCGAAGGACGCCGGTCGCTACCTGGCGCTGCAGGAGGCCCAGCAGGCGCTGTCCGGTGCGCGCTTCACCATCGCCGCCGAGTATCTGGCCGGCCGCATGGACCGGGCCACGGCGTTGGCGATGATCCAGAAATACGGCCTCGTCTCCGAGAAGCGCGCCAGCCAGACGGTGGCCTTCGCCGAACAGTATCGCAGCTACGTCATCAACTACGGCCTGGGCCTGACGATGGTGCGCGACTATGTGCAGCGCGCCGGTCCTGGCCAGGCGGAACGCTGGAGGGCGATGGAAGCGCTGCTGAGCGAGCCGACCACGCCGGCCGACCTGCTGGAATAGGCCCTCAGGCGATCAGCAGAACCTTGCCCACATGCGCGCCCGCTTCCAGGTGGGCGTGGGCCTTCGCGGCGTCGGCCAGCGGGAAGGTCGCGTCGACGACGGCCTTCACCTGGCCTGAAATCACCCAGGGCCAGACCACGCGCTCGACCTCGGCGGTGATGCGGGCCTTCTCGTCGGCGGAGCGGGGACGAAGGGTCGAGCCGGTGATCGTGGCCCGCTTCATCATGATCTTCATGATCGGAACCTCGATCGTGCCGCCCGCCAGCGAGGCGATGTAGACGATGCGGCCGCCGGTCTTCAGGGCGTTGAGGTTCTTCTCGAAGTAGGCGGCCCCGACCATGTCGAGCACAACATCGACGCCGCCATGCGCCTTGGCGACGGCCTCGAAGTCCTCGGTGGAGCTGTCCACCGCGATGTCGGCGCCCAGCGCCAGGGCCTGGGCGGCCTTGTCGGCGCCCCGGCCGGTGGCGATCACCGTCGCGCCGGCCGCCTTGGCCATCTGGATGGCCGTGGTGCCGATGCCGGAGGTGGCGCCGTGCAGCAGCAGGGTTTCTCCGGCCTTCAGGGAGCCATGCTCGAAGACGTTGGCGTAGACGGTGAAGACGGTCTCCGGCAGGCCGGCGGCCTGTTCGAAGCTCATGCCGTCCGGGATCGGCAGGGCATGGCGGGCGTCGACCACGGCGTATTCGGCGTAGCCGCCGCCGCCGAGCAGCGCGCAGACCCGGTCGCCGACCTTCCAGCGGCCCGCCGCCGTCTCCACCTCGCCCGCGACCTCCAGGCCAAGCGTCTCCGGCGCACCCGCCGGGGCGGGGTAGAAGCCGAGCCGCTGGACGATGTCGGGACGGTTGACGCCGGCCGCCCTGACCCGGATCAGGATCTCGCCGTTCGCCGGAACCGGGACAGGCTGTTGAACCGGTTTCAACGCCTCGGCGGCGCCCTTGCCGCCCTCGATGGCGATGGCCGTCATCATGGTCTGGGACATGGTCGCTCTCTCCGGCGGGGTTGCGCCCTGGCGCTTGCAGGCGTCAGATATGTGAAACACGGCGTTGGCGATAGGGAGGCAGATCATGCTGGAAGAACCGGCAGGCCCTCGCGGAGGGCGCGGCGACGCGCTGCTGGCGGTGACCCGCGAGGATCTCGATCTGTTCGGCGTGTCCGAACTGGAAGAGCGCATAGAGCTGCTGGAAGCCGAACTGGCCCGTGTGCGCGGCCAGATCGACAAGAAGCGGGCCGGCCGCTCGGCGGCGGACGCCTTCTTCAATCTGGGCAAGACCTGATATTGAGACTGGGGCGGTCCGCGGACGGACAGCTTGGCACGGGCGTTGCAGCCGTTGCGGCCAGGCGGGCAAGTTCGTCCCGCGGATGATTGTAAGGGGCGAATGTGTCCATGAGCGATTTCAGTGCGTCGGCCCAGGCGCCCTGGCGTGCGAACGTGATCAGCGATTTCGCCCGTTCGGAACTGTTCGACCGGACTTTCCAGGAGGGCATGGACCTCGTGGAGGAGACCGCCGCCTATCTGGATGGCGGCGGGCGGCAGGATTCCAAGCTCCTGTCACGCAGCGCGGCCCTCGCCTACGCCTCTGAAAGCATGCGCCTGACCACCCGGCTGATGCGCGTCGCGTCGTGGCTGCTGGTGCAGCGCGCGGTGCGCGAGGGCGACATGGCCCCTGAAGCGGCCTGCGATGATCGCTACCGCGTCGACCAGGAAGATGCCGACCCGGGCGACCACGAAGCCCTGCACGATTTGCCGCTTTCCCTGCTGCATCTGCTCGACCGCTCTGGCCGGCTGTACGACCGCGTCCGGCACCTGGACCGCCGCATGTACGTCGAACCGTCGGTCGAGGAGACGCCCAACGCCGTTCTCAACCAGATGGACCGCCTGAAGGGCGCGTTCGGGGGTCTGGGGGCCTAGAGGTCCGCGACCCCGCAGCCGAGCGCCCGCGCGGCCTCGGCCATGCGCTCGTCGAATGTCGCCAGATCCGCGCCCAGGCGCATCGCCATGGCGATATTGATGGCGTCCGGCGCGCGCAGGTTCAGGTCGAGCCTGCGGACGAAGCCCTCGGCCGACGAGACGTCGGCCGGAGCGACCTGAATGCGCGCGGCCTGTGCGACGGCCCACGCGTCGAAGTTGGCGAAGGCGCTGAGGGCGTCATCGGCGCTTATGGCTCCGGTCCGGGCCTTCCGGGCGATCGCCGAGGCGAACTCCGCCGCCGCGAAATCACTTAGAAGGACCGTGGGTCGCGCGCCGCGGACAAAGGCCATCGCCCGGACGGTGAACGCATCCACCGCGAAGATCGGAACAAGGAGGCTGGCGTCGGCATAGACGATCAAAGCCAGTCTTCATCCCGCATGCGGCTGACGAACGCTCCGGCGTCTTCCTCGGACGCACGGCCCACACGCACCTTGTCCAGCCAGTCGAGCGACTCCTTGGTCACCCGCTTGGGGCCCGGTGAGCGGGCGCGCATCTCGACGACCGGCGTGCCGTGGCGTGTGATGACGACCTCCTCGCCCCTGAGGGCGCGGTCGATCAGTTCGGAGAGCTTGTTGCGGGCTTCGGCGACGCTGTAATCGGCCATGTCGAAATTATAGCCATCCGATGGCCATTTTGTCGAGCTGTTGGCGCGGAACGCCAAAAGGCCGGCCGCATCGCTGCGGCCGGCCTTTCAAGTCTTCTCGAAGCGGCGTGACGCCTACTTCTTGGTCGTGAAGCCGGCGAACTTCGCGTTAAAGCGCGACACGCGGCCGCCGCGGTCCAGCATGTGGGCGTTGCCGCCGGTCCAGGCCGGGTGCGTCGACGGATCGATGTCGAGGTTCAGGGTCGCCCCTTCCTTACCGAAGGTCGAGCGGGTCTGGTACGACTCGCCGTTCGTCAGCACCACGGTGATGAAGTGGTAGTCGGGATGGGTGTCTTGTTTCATCGGGCGGTCCAACCGACTTAGAGGAAATGGGTGTGACGCGCGCCGAGAAAGTCGGTGCGGTCGAAGACGCGCGGCTATACAGAACGGGCGCGTGGAAGGCAAGGGGCCGAGCTTATGACAGACGTAACCGCGAGCGATCCGGTCGCTGACGGCCGGCCCGGCGCGGGGGCTGAGCTGGCCGCCGGGATCGCGGAAGCCGCCGCCAAGCGCCCGCGCAGCCGCAACGTCCGCACCCTGGGTCGGCTGCTGCCCTTTGTCCGCACCCACTGGGGCTATGCCGCCGCCGCCGGGTTCTTCCTGCTGTTCTCCACCGCCGCCACCCTGGGCCTGACCGCCGCGGCGCGGCTGATCGTCGACCGGGGCTTCGGCTCCGGCTCGGCCGAGCAGCTGAACCAGACCTTCCTGATCGGCATGGGCATTGTCTCGGTGCTGGCCATCGCGACGGCGGGGCGGTTCTTCTTCGTGTCGCTGCTGGGCGAGCGGGTGGTCGCCGACCTGCGCACGTCGGTCTACCGTCACATCCTGACGCTGGACGCTTCCTACTTCCTCAAGACCCGGACGGGCGAGGTGCTGTCGCGCCTGACCACCGACGTGACGCTGATCGAGACCCTGGTCGGGACCTCGGCCTCGGTGGCGCTGCGCAACATCCTGTCGACGATCGGCGCGACGATCGTGATGTTCACCGTCTCTCCCGTCCTGACCCTGGCCGTCATGGCCCTGGCGCCGGTGGTCATCGCGCCGCTGTTCATCTTCGGCCGCCGGGTGCGGACCCTTTCCACGACCGCCCAGGACCGGTTCGCCGACGCCGTCGGCTTCGCCGGCGAGAGTCTCGACGCGCTGGAGACCGTGCAGGCCTTCGGTCGCGAGCGGACCGCCGACCGGCGCTTCGGCGACTCGGTCGAGGTCGCCTTCAAGGCCGCCGCCAGCCGCATCCGCGCCCGCGCCCTGATGACCGTGATCGTCATCGGCCTGATCTTCGGCGGCGTGGCCTTCGTGCTGTGGCGCGCCGCCCATTCGGTGCTCACCGGCGGCATGACGCCCGGCGACCTGATCCAGTTCGTCTTCCTGTCGGTGATGGCGGCGAGCGGCGTCGGCGCCCTGGGCGAGGTCTGGGGCGATGTCCAGAAGGCCGCCGGCGCCATGCAGCGCATCGGCGAACTGCTCGACGCCAGGCCTGGCATCGCCGCGCCGGCCAAGCCGAAGACCCTGCCGTCGCCCGCCCGCGGCGAGATCGCGTTCGAGGGCGTGACCTTCGCCTATCCCGGCCGCCCCGACCTGCCCGCCCTGCGCGGCTTCGATCTGAACGTGAAGCCGGGCGAGACGGTGGCGCTGGTCGGCCCGTCGGGAGCCGGCAAGAGCACGGTGCTGCGCCTGCTGCTGCGCTTCTACGATCCGCAGGAGGGCCGGGTGATCCTCGACGGCGTCGACCTGCGCGACGCCGACCCGGAGGAGGTCCGCGCCCGGCTGGCGCTGGTCGCCCAGGATTCGGCGCTGTTCTCGGGCTCGGCGCTGGAGAACATCCGCTTCGGCCGCGAGGACGCCAGCCTGGAGGAGGTGTTCGCCGCCGCCCGGGCCGCCGAGGCCGAGGGCTTCATCAAGGCGCTGCCGGAAGGGTTCGACACCCCTGTCGGCGAGCGGGCCAAGACCCTGTCCGGCGGCCAGAAGCAGCGGCTGGCCATCGCCCGGGCGCTGGTCCGCGATTCACCGGTGCTGCTGCTCGACGAGGCGACCAGCGCGCTGGACGCCGAGAACGAGCGGCTGGTCCAGAAGGCGCTGGAGAGCGCCATGGGCAACCGCACCACCCTGGTCATCGCCCATCGCCTGGCCACCGTCCTGCGGGCTGACCGCATCGTGGTCATGGAGGACGGCGCGGTCGTCGAGCAGGGCACGCATGCCGCGCTGGTCAAGAAGGGCGGTCTGTACGCGCGGCTGGCGCAGCTGCAGTTCGGGGTCGAGGCGGCTTGAGGCCTGTCACAACGGAACGCCGTTTCCTTTGTCCGTGATCGGCCTTATAGATGGTATCCAATACCCCGCCCGGCCGAAAGGCCGGGCGCCGTCGTTTCTGGAGCCTGTTATGTCCGACCAAATCCTGATGCCGAAGGCGACCGCCGTCTGGCTCGTGGACAACACCTCTCTGACCTTCGAGCAGATCGCCGCCTTCTGTGGCCTGCACCCGCTTGAAGTCCGCGGCATCGCCGACGGCGAGGTCGCCCGTGACATCCGCGGCGCCGATCCGATCGCCAACGGCCAGCTGAACCGCGAGGAGCTGGACAAGGCCGCGGCCGACGCCAAGTACCGCATGCAGGCCCAGAAGAGCCGTCACGCCGAGCTGCTGAAGCCGGTGAAGAAGGCGCCGCGCTACACTCCGGTGTCGCGCCGTCAGGACCGTCCGGACGCCATCGCCTGGTTTGTCCGCAACCACCCCGAAGTGGCCGACGCGCAGATCTCGAAGCTGCTGGGCACCACCAAGTCGACCATCGAGTCGGTGCGCGACCGCAGCCACTGGAACAGCGCCAACATCAAGCCGGTGGATCCGGTCACCCTCGGCCTGACCACGCAGATCGAGCTCGACGGCGTGGTCCGCAAGGCGGCCGACAAGAAGGCCAAGGACGACCTCAAGAAGGGCATCCTGCCGACCGACGCGCTGCGCCCGGCGGCCGAGCCCGAGCCCGAGCCTGAAGTCGAGGAAGACGTGCTCAAGCGCCGTGTCTCCGACTCCGACGTGTTCGCCAACTTCGGCGACGACAACGACGACGAGGACTAGGTTGCGTGGGGACATGCACTTCAGTGCGTGTCCCCCGCCGCTTCAAGCTGATCGGGACACGCACTGAAGTGCATGTCCCCTTCATGAAAAAGGGCGCTCCGGTCTGGCCGTGAGCGCCCTTCTCGTTGCTAGTGAACCCGCATCCTGAGGTTTTCGATTTCTTCCTTCAGGCGGAGTTTCTGTCGCTTGAGTTCCTTCAGGCGGATGTCGTCGGAAGAAGGCCTACTCAACTCGTCCTCGATAAGCCGGTCCAGCGTCTGATGACGGTTACCGAGTTCGCGAATACGGGCATCAAGCGCCATACGTCCGTCTCCTCTTCATAGGGCGGGACAAGTGAACACCCGTTAGGCCCCGAAGTCAGATCACATATCGTTGCGCTTGCGCCGCAAGGCCGAAAGCGCGATCTGGGCGTTCACGCGCCCGCGTCGGAAGGGACCATGACGAAAGCCGCCCGCAGCAGACTCATCGTCGGGATTTCCGGCGCCTCGGGCGCGGCCTACGGCCTGCGCGCGCTGGACGCCTGCCGGGACCTTGATCTCGAAAGCCACCTGATCCTGTCGCGCGCCGCCGCCCTGACCCTGTCGCAGGAAGCGGGCCTGACCGTCGCCGACGTCGTCGCCAGGGCCGATGTCGTGCACAAGGTCGGCGACGTCGGCGCGTCGGTAGCCTCGGGCTCGTTCCGGACCCTGGGCATGATCATCGCGCCCTGCTCGATCCGCACGATGAGCGAGGTCGCCAGCGGCGTGACCTCGTCCCTGCTCACCCGCGCCGCCGACGTCACCTTGAAGGAGCGTCGACCGCTGGTCCTGATGGTGCGCGAGACGCCGCTGCACCTGGGCCATCTGCGCACCATGGTCCGGCTGGCCGAGATGGGAGCGATCATCGCCCCGCCGATGCCGGCCTTCTACGCCCGCCCCCAGTCGCTGGAGGAGATGGTCGACCAGTCCGTCGGCCGCGCGCTGGATCTGTTCGGCCTGTCCTGGACGCCGGTCAGGCGCTGGGGCGAGGACATCGCGCCGATCACCGGTTCTGGCACGGGCTCCGGCCAATGAGCGGAACGCTGTGGGACTGGACCCTGGCGGCCTACGGGCGTCCCGGCGTGCCGGAGGCGACCCTGGCGCTGCAGGACGAGCACGGCTTCAGCACCGCGCTGCTGCTGTGGGCCGTGTGGGCCGACCCCGATCCCGAGGCGCTGGCCAACGGCGTGCAGACCACCGTGGCCTGGGACGAGACCGTGCTCTGGCCGCTGCGCAACGTTCGGCGCGTCCTCAAGGCCCCCCGCCGCCCCTTCGAGGATGGCGCGCGGGAAGGCCTGCGCGAAGACGTCAAGGCCGCGGAACTGCGCGCCGAGCGGGTGCTGATGGAGGCGCTGGAATCGCTCGCCGGTCCGGCCGGGGCGGTCGATGCGCCCGCCGCCCTGCGTCGCGCGGCGATGGCCTGGAGCGGGGCGGCGCCGGCTGCGGCGCTTGACCGCCTCGCGAAGGCCTTGGCGTAGCATCACGCGCGGCTGTATTCCTTGGGATCGGCGAGGGAGCGCAACTATGAACGACGATGATCCAGGGCTGATTACGCTGCCCAACGTGGAGATTCGCGCGCGTCTGGTCGAACTGCGCCAACAGCACCAGGACCTTGACGCCGCCGTCGCCGCCCTTGAAGCGCAGCCGTTGCCAAACCAGCTCCAGATCGCCCGGTTCAAGAAGCAGAAGCTGATCCTGCGTGACCAGATCACCAAGCTGGAAAACCGGCTCACGCCCGACATCATCGCCTGACGCCCCTGGTCACGGGGCCGGGACGTTTAGTCGCATCTTCACACACCTATGGTCGGATGGCCGACCATGGATAACCCGCATCGCACCGCGGCCGCGCTGAAGCTCGACGGCTACGTCCGCCACTACCGCGGCATGGCCGTCGTCCGGTTCACCATGGCGCTGGGCCTGTCGGTGATCGTCGGGATCGTGGCGGGCGCGCCGTACGCCCTCAGCTTCGGCCTGCTGCACTTTGCCCTCTACGGCGTGCTGTTCTGGGCCGTCGAGGTCGCCGCGCGGGATCCCGATCAGGAACTGGCCTTGCGCAGGCTGACCATCCGCACCGGCCTCATCACTTTTCTGATCTCGTTGCAGGCCTGCGCCATGGCGCTGGAGGTGCGCGACGGCGCCACCACCATGGTCGTGCGGCTGGAGACCGGCCTGCTGATCATCGGCGTGCTGATGTTCACCGCCCTGCAGGTGCACATGAGCCGGCTCGGCTACGCGGCGGCCATCGCGCCATCCATCGTCTCGATGATCTGGATCGCGCTCAACGGCGACACCGGCATGGCCAGCAGCCATTTCGCCATCGCCGTCTGCCTGTTTGTCGCGGCCGTCGTGGCGGCCAGCTGGCGCCAGCAGGCCACCGACCGGACGCTGGCGAACGTGCGCCTGGCGCTGGAGGAGAAGAACGCCGCCCTGACCGCCCTGGTCGCCGAGGCCGAGGCCGCCCGGGCCCAGGCCGAGGCGGCCAGCCGCGCCAAGTCCGACTTCCTGGCCATGACCAGTCACGAGATCCGCACGCCGCTGAACGCCGTGCTGGGGTTGGCCGAGGCCTTGAACCGATCGCGCCTGCCGGCCCGGCAGAAGGACATGGCCCGGGGCGTCGTCGATGCCGGGGCGCTGCTCAAGCGCCTGCTGGACTCCATGCTCGACATCGGCCGGATCGAGGCCGGCAAGACCACGCTCAACGTCGCGCCGTTCGACCTGCGCCAGGCGGTCGAGACGGTGGTGCGGGTCTGGACGCCGCGCGCCAGCGAACATGGCGTGACTCTCCTCGCGGATCTGGAAGGGCTGCCGGCCCCCTGCGGCCTGATCGCGGACGGCGGCAAGGTCGAGCAGGTGCTGATCAACCTGGTCTCCAACGCCCTCAAGTTCAGCCCCCGCGGCGGCAAGGTCATCATCCGTGTCAGCGCGCGGGGCGGAGCGGTGGCCGGCGTCGGCCTGGCCGTGACGATCGAGGTCATCGACCAGGGGCCGGGCGTCACGGTGGAGGACCGGGAGCGCATCTTCCAGGTGTTCGAACAGACCGACGCCGGACGGGCGTTGGGCGGCGCCGGACTGGGTCTGGCGATCTGCGCCGGCAATCTCGCCCTGATGGGCGGCGACATCGAGGTCGTCGACGCGCCCGGGGGCGGGGCGATCTTCCAGGCGTCCTTCGAGGCGCCGGCCTGCATGCTGTCAGGCGACGAAGCGGCCGTGGTCGAGGCCGAGGGCCTGGACGTCGAGCGGCCTCTGCGGGTGCTCGCGGCCGAGGACAACGCCGGCAACCGCCATGTGCTGCAGGCCCTTCTCGGGCCGCTGGCGATCTCCCTGACCCTGGTCGAGGACGGAGCCCAGGCCCTGGAGGCGCTGGCCGCCGGTCCGTTCGACATGGTGCTGATGGACGCCAACATGCCGGTGATGGACGGCCTGACCGCCCTGCGCGCGATCCGGGCTTCCGGGTCGACGATCCCGGTCTGGATGCTGACCGCCAATGTCTACGAGGAGGACGTCAGCCGGTATCGCGCCGCCGGCGCCGACGGCGTCGTCCGCAAGCCGATCGCGCTGGAGGAGCTGTTCGCGGCCCTGTCCGAGGCCGCCGCCCGGGTGGATGCGCCCGTTGAGGCCGAGGCGGCCTGAGGCCTTTGGGTCAATGGAAGTCGCGGCTGCGCACCAGCCGCGTACGCACCTCTTCGCTCGGCCGGGGCGAGCGGCCCTCCTCGCGCATCCGGGCCAGCTCCGGCGTCAGGTCGGTGAACCGCTCGACGACGATGTGGATCACATCGCCTTCCTTGCGGCCGTCATCGTCGCGCTGGATGCGGCCGTGGACGATCATGAAGGACGCGCTCATCGCCAGCCGCCGGTTGGCCTTGAAGATGTCCTGCCAGACCACGGCGTTGGCCGGGCCGCTCTCGTCCTCCAGGGTGATGAACACCACGCCCTTGGCCGTTCCGGGGCGCTGGCGGATCAGCACCAGTCCGCCCAGCGCCACCCGCGTCCCGCTGCGGATCCCGGGCAGGTCGGCGGCGCGGACGCAGCCCATCTGGTCGAGCATCGGGCGGAAGAACTCGCAGGGGTGCGCCTTCAGCGACAGGCTCGTGGTGCGGTAGTCTTCCGACACATGCTGCGGCAGGGTCAGGGCCGGCAGGTTCACCGGCGCCTCGAACAGCGGCAGGCCGTCCAGCATCGAGGCGTCGTCGCGCGCGACCTCGGCCGCCTCGCCCTTGACCGCCCACAGCGCCGCCCGGCGATCCATGCCCAGCGACCGGAAGGCGTCGGCCTCGGCCAGCAGCTCCAGCGCCCGCCGGGACAGCGACGCGGCGCGGGCCAGCTCGAGCAGGGTGCGGGCGCCGGCCTTCCGCGCGACGACCAGGCGCTGCATCTCCTCCTGCCGCAGGCCCTTGATCTGCCGCAGGCCGAGGCGCACGGCCTTCAGCGGTCCGCAGCCCTCGGGACGCGGCCAGCGCGGCGGCGCGCCGGGCCCCGACAGGGCCTCCAGCGTGCAGTCCCAGTCGCTCAGCATCACGTCCGGCGCCTGGATCTCCACGCCATGGTCGCGGGCGTCCCTGACCAGCTGGGCCGGTTGGTAGAACCCCATCGGCTGCGAGTTCAGAAGGGCGGCGCAGAACACGTCGGGCCAGGCCCATTTCATCCAGGCCGAGACATAGACCAGCTTGGCGAAGCTGGCGGCGTGGCTCTCCGGAAAGCCGTAGTGGCCGAACCCCTCGATCTGCTGGAAGCAGCGGGTCGCGAAGTCGGGGTCGTAGCCCCGCGCGGTCATGCCGTTGACGAAGCGGTCGCGGTAATGGGCCGGATCGCCGAGGTTCTTGAAGGTGGCCATCGCCCGGCGCAGGCCATCGGCCTCGTCCGGCGTGAACCTCGCCGCCTCGATGGCCAGGCTCATCGCCTGCTCCTGGAACAGCGGGACGCCCAGCGTGCTGCCGAGCACCTGTTCCAGTTCGTCCGCCGGACCGTGGTCCGGATGCGGCGACGGATAATCGGCCTTCTCCAGCCCCTGCTTCCGGCGCAGGTAGGGATGCACCATCTTGCCCTGGATCGGCCCGGGCCTGACGATCGCCACCTCGATGACCAGGTCGTAGAACTTTTCCGGCTTCAGGCGGGGCAGCATCGACATCTGCGCCCGGCTCTCGACCTGGAAGACGCCCAGGGAATCGGCCTTCTGGAGCATGCCGTAGACGCCCGGGACTTCGTCGGGGATGTCGGCCAGATCCCACAGCGGCTGGTCGTGGTCCCGCCGCAGCATGCCCAGCCCCCGCTGCAGGGCGGTCAGCATGCCGAGCGCCAGGATATCGACCTTCATCAGGCCGAGCGCGTCGATGTCGTCCTTGTCCCACATGATGAAGGTGCGGTCCTTCATCGCCGCGTTGCCGATCGGCACGGTCTCGTCCAGTCGCCGCCTGGTCAGCACAAAGCCGCCGACGTGCTGCGACAGGTGGCGCGGGAAGTTCAGCAGCTCCGCCCCCAGGGTGACGGCGCGGCGGATCTCCGGGTTGTCGGGGTCGAGGCCGGCCTGGCGGATATGCTCCTCGGCGATCTCGCCGCCCCAGCTGCCCCAGACGGTGCCCGCGAGCGCGGCTGTGACGTCCTCGGTCAGCCCCAGCGCCTTGCCGACATCGCGGATGGCGCTGCGGGGGCGATAGTGGATCACGGTCCCGCAGATGGCCGCCTTGTGCCGGCCGTAGCGCCTGTAGACGTACTGCATCACCTCCTCGCGCCGCTCGTGCTCGAAGTCGACGTCGATGTCGGGCGGCTCGCCGCGATTCTCGGAGATGAAGCGGGTGAACAGCAGCCGATGCTTCATCGGGTCGATCGCCGTCACATGCAGGCAGTAACAGACGGACGAGTTGGCGGCCGATCCTCGTCCCTGGCACAGGATCCCCAGCCGCCGGGCCTCGGCGACGATGTCGTGCACGGTCAGGAAATAGTTCGGGTAGTTCATCTTGCGGATCAGCTTCAGCTCCATCCGCAGGTTCTTCACGACCTTGGTCGGCACCCCGCCCGGATAGCGTCGGCGGGCGCCTTCGAAGCTCAGGGTCCGCAGATGCTGCATGGCGGTCCTGCCCGGCGGGACGGGCTCGTCGGGATACTCCTCGCGCAGGTGGCCCAGGTCGAAGGCGATGCGATCGGCGATCTCGGCGGAGCGTTCCACCGCGCCGGGCCATCGGGCGAACAGGCGGGCCATCTCGGCGGGGGTCTTCAGATGCCGCTCGCCGTTGGCCTCCAGCCGGAAGCCGGCCTCTGTGATCGTGCAGCCCTCGCGCACGCAGGTCAGGATGTCCTGCAGCGGGCGGCGTTCCGGGCCGTGGTAGAGAACATCGCCGGTGGCGACCATCGGCGCGCCGATCCGCTCGGCCAGCCCCGCCAGCCGGTGAATGCGCCTCGCGTCCTGCGCCCCATAGGCGCGCGAGGCGGCCAGCCAGACCGAGCCGCGCAGGGCGGCGGCGATGGCGGCGGCCTTGGCCTCAAAGGCTTCGTCGAGGCGGTCGGGCGGCGCGATCAGCACCAGCTGGCCCTCCGACAGGTCGAGGAAATCGTCGCGCAGCAGGATGCAGTCGCCCTTGTCCGCGCCGCTCTGGCCGATGGTCAGCAGCCGGGTCAGCCGGGCGTAGGCCTCGCGGTCGGACGGGTAGCAGAGCAGGCTCGGCGTGCCGTCGGCGAAGTCGAGGCGGCAGCCGGTCAGGCTGCGGGTCCCCAGGTCGCGCGCCTCGGCCCAGGCCCGCACCACCCCGGCCAGGCTGTTGCGGTCGGTAATCCCCAGCGCCGGCATGCCCAGCGCATGAGCCGTTCGCGCCAGCTCCCCCGGATGTGAGGCCCCGCGCAGGAAGCTGTAGTTGGTGGTGGTTTGCAGCTCGATGTACCGGGTCACGCGAACACCCCGTGCAGCCACCAGCGCGGCGGATGACCGGAGTCGCCATACAGGCCGGCGCGGAAGATCCAGAACCGGCCGCCGGCCTCGTCCTCGACCCGGTAGTAGTCGCGCACGAAGCCCGGGCCGATGTCGCCGACCGGCTTGCGCCACCACTCCTCGGCGATGCGCTCGGGCCCCTCGGCCAGCCGCACGCGCCGGCGCTGGCCGCGCCAGGTGAACAGCAGCGGCGGGTCGTCGGGCAGCTTGGCCATCACGGCGATGGCCTCGGGGTGGGCCAGCAGGCGGATAGGGCGGGGTCTGTCGGGATCCCAGCCGGCGGTGACGGAGGCGCTGATCGCCGGGGCGGGGCGGGAGGCCCGCTCGGGCACATGGCTCTCGACCACCTCCGCCCGCCAGACGGCGCCTTCGCCCAGCCGGTTGGTCAGACGGTCGATCAGGGCCGCCACGCCCTCTTCGGCCATGGCCGCGCGGCTGTTGTCGAGCCGGCCCTGGGCGGCGGACAGCACCTCCACCCCCTCGGCCGACAGGGTGACCACCTCGATGCCGAAGCCGGGGTCTACGGTCTCCAGTTTGGGCGCGAACAGCCGGGTCAGCACGCGGGCGTCGCGGCCGGCGACCGACAGTCCCACCTGGACCGGGAAGGCCCTCCCGTCGGCGCGGCAGCAGGTCAGCTCGAACCGCCGGGCCCCGCGTCCCTCGGTCCGCAGCCGCTCGCACAGCCGCCCGGCCAGGTCGCCGGCGACGCGGACCAGATCGTCCAGCTGGCTGAGCGGCTCGGCGAAGGCCAGGCGGTCGTGCCAGGGGGAGGGCGGCCGCCGGAAGACCAGCGCCTCCCGCGCCTGGCCCAGCGCCTGGTCCAGGCGCAGCACGACCTGGGGGCCAAAGCGCCGGGTCAGCTGGGCGCGCGGCAGGCCGATCAGCCGCTCGATGCGCGTCAGGCCCAGCCGGGCCAGCTGGGCGGCCGCGGCCTCCTCCAGCCTCAGCGCGGTGACGGGCAGGGGCGACAGGGGTCCGGCCTGGGCGCCGGGGGGGATGACCAGAGCCTGTCGCGCGGCAGCGGTGAACCGCGCGAAGGCCCAGGCGGCGCCGGCCGTGTCGGCCACGGCGATCCGCGCCGGGATGTCGTTGGCGAACAACCGGGCCAGCAGGTCGTCGGCCATCGCCTGCTCGCCTTCCCACAGGTGGGAGACGCCGGTGATGTCGAGGAACAGGCCGTCCCGGCCGTCGACCGCCACGGCCGGCGAGAAGCGCACGCACCAGTCGCACAGCGCCTCCAGCGCCGCGGCGTCGGAGTCCGGGTCGGCCTCGTGGGTGACCAGTTCGGGAACCAGCGCGGCGGCGTCGGTGGCCTTCTGTCCTGCGTACAGGCCCAGCGCCCGGGCCTCGGCGTTGAGGGCATGGAGCCGGCGCACGCCGCGGTCGGTGATGAGCAGGGCGAGGGCTCCCTCCCCCTCGTGGGGAGGGACAGACGCGCGAAGCGCGTCAGGGTGGGGCAAGTGGTGGCCGCATTTGG
>JAUSPV010000215.1 GCA_030652755.1 Caulobacter sp.
TGCCAAAAGTGTCCACCATGTCCCCGAACACCCGTCACCCATGTCCCCGGTCTGTACAGCCACAAGGGCGAGGATGACGGGGCGGGATGCAATCACGCCGCGCGAGCGGCCTTTTTCACCTTGCTGATGGCGCGGTCGCGCTTCAGCCGGGACAGGTGGTCGATGAACAGCACGCCTTCGAGATGGTCCATCTCGTGCTGGATGCAGACCGCGTACATGCCGCTGGCCTCTTCCTCGACCGGCTGGCCCTGGTAGTCGAGGTAGCGCAGCTTGACGCGCGCCGGGCGTTCGACGGCGTCGAAGATCTCCGGCACCGACAGGCAGCCCTCCTCGTAGGTGAAGAGCTCCTCGGATTTCCAGGTGATCTCGGGGTTCACGAAGTAGCGCGGGTTGCGCTGCGCGATCTCGGCCTCGCCCTCGGCGGTGTCGTCGTTGACGCTCAGCGGCGCGACGTCGCGGTCGCCAAGGTCCATGACGATGATCCGCTGGTCGACGCCGACCTGCACGGCGGCCAGGCCGATGCCGGGCGCGGCGTACATGGTCTCCAGCATGTCGTCCATCAGCGCGCGATGCTCGTCGGTCACACCGCCCTCGACGGGGGTTGAGACGCGCTTGAGCACCGCCAGATCGGCGGCGTTGTCGACGGTGAGGATGCGGCGAACGGTCATTGCTTCACGAGGTAGGGGGGCGCTTGCGGGCCGTCAAGGTGGGGCAGGGTCGCGTCAGGCGCCGTCGCCGCCGATGGCGCGCAGCCTGGCGCTGTCCTCGCCGGCCAGCTTGGCCAGCGGCCGCACGGCGGTTTCGACCGGCTCGATCTGCGGGATTTCCTTGCCCTCGTGGTCGACCTTGAGGTCCTCGAAGCGACGGGCCTGGGTGAGGACCTGGGTCTCCAGAGAGCCGACGAACTGGTTGTAGCGGCTGACCGCCGCCTCCAGCGCCTTGCCGACGCTGGCCGCGTGGCCGCCCATCACCGACAGGCGCTTGTAGAGCTCGCGGCCCAGGGCGGCGATCTTGTCGGCGTTGGCTGCCTGCTCCTCGACCCGCCAGCCGTAGGCCACCGCCTTGCACAGCGCGAAGAGCGTGGTGGGCGTGACCAGCAGCACCCGCTTGTCCATCGCCTCGGTCATCAGGTCCGGCATGCGGTCGAGCGCCGCGGCCAGGAAGCCGTCGCCGGGCACGAACATGGCCACGAAGTCGGGCGAGCGCTCAGTCGCGAACTGGTCCCAGTAGGCCTTGGCCGACAGGCCCTGCATGTGGGCGCGCACGCTCTGGGCGTGGCGAATCATGGCCGCCTCGCGGGCGATGTCGTCGACCGCCTCCTGGGCGTCCATGAAGGCGTTCAGCGAGCATTTGGCGTCGATGGCGAACACCGCCCCGGCCGGCATCTTCACCTTGACGTCGGGCCGGCGGCGGCCCTCGTCGGTGTCGAGGCTGAACTGTTCGGAAAAGTCGTAGTGGGCGGTCAGGCCGGCGGCGTCGAGCACGTTGCGCAGCGTCTGCTCGCCCCAGCGGCCCTGCACGCCCGCCCCGCGGCGCAGAGCGGCCGACAGCTTGCGGGCTTCGGCCTGGGTGGCGGTGGAGGCTTCCATCAGCGCCTGGATCTGCTGCTTGAGGCCGCCGGTCTCCTCGGCGCGGGCCTTCTCGACGGCGGTGACCTGGGCCTCGAACTTGGCCAGCGTCTCGGCCACCGGCTTCAGCTGGGCCTCCAGCCGCTGCTGGGCCAGCAGGTCGCGGTTGCGGAAGGTCTCGTCGGCGCGCTTGAGCATCTCTTCGGCCACCACGCCGGCCGACTGCGTGGCCTGGACGCGCAGGAACTCCGACTGCGCCCCGGCCTGGTCTTCGAGCAGCCTGGCCCGCGCCTCGGTCTCGGCGTAGCGCTCGCGCAGGTCCCAGGCCCGCTGCTCGGCGGCTCCGGCCCGCCGACGCTCCATCAGCGCCCAGCCGAGGAAGGCCAGCGCCAGGGCGGCGGCGACGGCGGCGATCAGGACGGCGGGGTCGGAAAGGTTCATGGTCCGTTCCTAGCGGGAATCGGCGGGGGCGGGTAGGGGGCGCCGCGTCGTTTGACACGGCTTCGCCGCCTCACGGGTTTCAGCCCTGAGGGTTGGGGAGGGGGCGGAGCGCCGGGCCTTCGCCCGGAGCAGGTAGTGAGTAACCGTTTCGACGAAGACTGACGCTCCGCGTGGCCGTTATCCCGCAGGCCCGGGATGCGCAGGGCTGTTCACCCGTTTGTCCCGGGCTCTCCCCGCCCGGCCTCTCCGGACGGCTCGACCTGCTGCCCACGAACGGGCGGACACGCACACCAGCGCACGTCCGGAACGGAGGC
>JAUSPV010000229.1 GCA_030652755.1 Caulobacter sp.
GGCGTGATCTTGTCGCAGTTGGAGATGCAGACCATGGCGTCGGCGCAGTGGGCGTTGACCATGTACTCGACGCTGTCGGCGATCAGCTCGCGGCTGGGCAGCGAGTACAGCATGCCGCCGTGACCCATGGCGATGCCGTCATCGACGGCGATGGTGTTGAACTCCTTGGCCACGCCGCCGGCCGCCTCGATCTCGCGGGCGACCAGCTGGCCGAGGTCCTTCAGGTGCACGTGACCCGGCACGAACTGGGTGAAGCTGTTGGCCACCGCGATGATCGGCTTGCCGAAGTCGCTGTCCTTCATGCCGGTGGCGCGCCACAGGCCCCGGGCGCCGGCCATGTTGCGGCCGTGGGTGGAGGTTCGCGAGCGGAGGGCGGGCATGGGACAGGTCTCGTGGTGGGGATCGCCCGATCCTACCGCGCTTCTGATCGGGACCGAAATATATTACCCAGAGCGCACAAGGTCGCTGGAGATATGAGATGGACGTCCGTCAGCTGCGCCATTTCCTGGCGGTGGCGCAGACCCTGCACTTCGGCCGGGCGGCCGAACGGCTGGGCATGACCCAGCCGCCGCTCAGCCAGTCGATCATGGCCCTGGAGAAGGAACTGGGCGCGCCGCTGTTCGTGCGCTCCAAGCGCAGCGTGCGGCTGACCGCCCTGGGCGAGCAGTGGCTGCCGCACGTCCAGGCCGGGCTGACGGCCATCGAGGCGCTGCCCGACACGGCGCGGCGGCTGCGGGACGGCCAGATCGGCTATCTGTCGCTCTCCTTCGTCAGCACCGCCGACTACAATGTCCTGCCCGACCTGGTGCGCCGCTACGCGGAGACCTGTCCGGAGGTCGACATCCGCCTGACCGAGGCGACCAGCGACCTGCAGATCCCGGCCGTGGCCGCCGGCGAGCGCCACGCCGGCATCATCATCCCGCCGCATGACCGCGCCCTGCCCGCCGGCCTGGCCTACCGGCGGCTGGTCAGCGAGCCGCTGGTGGCGGTGGTCCCGGCCGCCTGGGTCGAGGACGGCCGGCTGGCGGTGCGGGACGGCGTCCTGCCGCCGGAGGCCATCGTCGCCTCGCCGGTGATCCTGTTTCCGCGCGGCGTGGCCCCGGCCTTTCACGACCTGGTGACCGGCTATTTCGCCGCGCACGGCGGACCGGCGCGGATCGTCCAGGAGGCCATCCAGATGCAGACCATCATCAGCCTGGTCTCGGCGGGCCTCGGGATCGCTCTGGTCCCGGCCTCGCTGCGCAATCTCGCCCGGGCCGGCGTGCGCTACCTGGACCTCGCCCAGCCGCCGATCCTGGAGACGGGCCTCGTCTGGCGGCGGGACGATGACGCCGCGCCGCTGCGCAACCTGCTGGCCTTGCTGGACAGCCCGGCCTGACCAGTCAGACGGTGAGGAAGCCCTCGGCCATGCGCTGGGCCGGGGTCAGGGGATCGACCGGCAGGTCGCCCATGTTCGAGAGGATGGCCACCGACATCGCCGCCTCGGGGATGACCATGACGATCGAGCGGCCGCCGATGATGCTGCCGGCGTGGTGGTAGCGCAGGCGGCCGGCCGGATCGCGGTCGATGCGCCAGCCCAGGCCCACCTGCACCGGCGCGGGCTCGCGGGTCGGGACGACCGGCGTGAAGGTCTCCTCCAGCGAGGCCAGTGACAGGTAGCCGGGATTGAGCAGCGCGTCGCCGAAGCGGGCGATGTCGCTCGCCGCGCCGAGCAGCCCGCCGCCGGCCCATTTGTAGGCCGGGTTGACCAGCGGCGCGGGGCCGATCTGGCCGGTGTCCCAGGCCCGGTGGTAGCAGCGCACCCGGTCCGGGACCCGCGCGCCGATGATGTCCGGACCGACGGTCTGCAGGTCGAGCGGCCGGGTGACCTCGGCCTCGACCAGCCAGGGGAAGCTCAGCCGCGTCGCCGACTCCAGCACCGCGCCCATCAGGGTGTAGCCGAAGGTGCTGTAGTTGAAGACCTCGCCCGGGACCGAGACCAGCGGGTCGTGGATGAAGAGCGACAGCGCCTCGTCGGTGTTCCGGTAGGTCCGCTGGTCGATGGCCCCGCCCGGCCGGCGCGGGTCGTGGTCGCTGCCGACGTAGTGGCGGATGCCGCCGGTGTGGGCCAGCAGCTGGCGCAGGGTGGTGTTGTGATGGGCGAGGGGCAGGTTGGGCCGGTAGCCGCCGATGGGCGCGTCCAGGTCGACGACGCCGCGCTCCGCCAGCCGCGCCGCCACCGCGGCGGCGATGACCTTGGACACGCTGGCGAGGCGATAGCGGCCGGCGGGGGTGGCGGGCGTCCGGGCTTCCAGATCGGCCCAGCCGAACGCCTCGGCCCAGACCAGCCGGCCGTCCTGGACGACGGCGGCCGACAGCGACGGCATCCGCGCCGCCTCCATGATCTCGCGCGTCACCTGCCGTCCGCCCAGCACGCCGGGCGACGGCGGCGCGGCCGATCCGCCCGCCCCCGGACGGTCCGCCGCCAAGGCGCGCAACGGCGCCGCCGCGCCGGAAAGCAGCGCGGCCGACAGGCCGATCAGCGATCGTCTGGACAAGTTCACCCTGCGAAACCCCGACTTCAGGGCACAGATAACCACGGCGGAGGGCGACACAAGTGAAACCGTTGTGAGGAAGGGGTGCAGGGGGCGCTCTCCCTCCCCCTTGTGGCAGGGCTATCGCATATGGCCGAGCATTGAGAACAGGAAGGCGTCATCCCATCCGGCACGCTTGATCTTGGTCTTGATGGAGGCCTTGGCGGGGTGATGTCGGATGATGTTGAGGGCGAGCTTTCGGATGAGGGCGAGGT
>JAUSPV010000232.1 GCA_030652755.1 Caulobacter sp.
TCCTCGCCACAAGGGCGAGGATGACGGGTGGGGTAGGTGGATGGGGACAAGCTTGCCGCCATATTGACCCCGTTCCTTCACACCCCGGTCACAACCTGAGACATTTCAGCCACGGCCAGATGCAGAACCCGTCGAGGTCTCGTTAAGTCTTCGTCACAGTGGAACGCGCGCCCTTTACGCGGCGCTTGTGGCTGCACATATCGGTTGAACAGCGACGCGGTCCCCCAGAACGCAGAGCTTCTCCGCCCCGTGTTTTGGTCCCCATGTCCCTCGTCCTGACGATGCCCCGCGCCTTCACGTCCGCAGACGACGCCGCCCGAGCCTTTGTGGCGCGCGTGAAGCGCTGGGCGTTGATCGGGCTGGGCGTGGCCATCATCCTGCTGGGGATCGCCATCGCGCCCCTGCCGGGACCCGGCGGCCTGCCGGTCATTGTCGTCGGGCTGATGGTGCTGCTGCGCAACAGCTTCTGGGCCAAGCGTCAGTTCGTCCGTTTCCAGCGCGCCCACCCGCGGACGGTGTTCCCGATCCGCCGGCTGCTGCGCCGGGAGCCGGAAGTCTTCCCGGTGTTCTGGCAGGGCATCCTGCGCACCGAGCGGGTGATCCTGACCAAGGAGCGGCGTTTCGCCAAGCGGCTGCGCCGCCGCTTCCGCAAGGCGCGGCGTTAGTCGAACGGGACATGTTCCGGCGATAGCCGGTACGTGTCCCCGCTTTACGCTCCGTCCGTCAAATGGAGACGCGTACGCCCGAAGAGGGCGAACATGTCCCCGGACAACGAAAAGGCCCCGCCGGGCGACCGGCGGGGCCTTTGTCTTGAAGAGGAGTCCGATAGCCTACTGCAGGCGGGCGGCGAGGCCCTTGATGGCGGTGTCGACCGTGGGGTCGGCCTGACCGGCGGCGACGCGGGCGGCCAGGATGGTCTCGGCGGCCTGGGCCGAGAGTTCGGCGGCGGCCGCCTTCACCTCGGCGGCGGCCTGGGCCTCGGCGGAGGCGATCTTGCGCTCGGCCAGGGCGGCGCGGCGGGTGATCTGCTCCTCGAGCTTGGCCTTGGCCTCGATGGCCAGCCGCTCGGCGTCGGCCTTGGCGGCTTTCAGCATCTCGGCGGACTGACGTTCGGCGTCCTCGCGCTGGATGCGCAGGTCGGCCAGCATGGCCTCGGCCTCGGCCCGCAGACGGGCGGCTTCGTCCAGGTCGGCCTGGATGGTGGCCGCCTTGGCGTCCAGCTGGGCGGCCACCATCTTGGGCACGCCGGCGCGGACGACGATGGCGATGAACAGCAGCAGGCCGACGCCGACCCACAGCTCGGCGTTGGAGAAGGACCAGAAGTAGGCGCTGAAGAAAGCGGGCATCAGGCGGCTCCTCCGCGGGTGGCGAGGGCGGCCTTGATGTCGGCGGCCGACGCGGCCTTGCCGGTCAGCTTCTCGACGATGGCGGCGGCCGTCTCGCCGGCGATGGCGCCGACGTTGGACATGGCCGCGTCGCGCATGGCGGCGATCCGGGTCTCGGCCTGGGCGACCTGTTCGGACACCTTGGCTTCTTCCACGGCGGCGCGTTCAGCGGACTGGGCGGCGGCCTTGGCGCGCGCCTCGGCGGCGACGCGTTGCGACTGGGCGCGGGCGTCGGCGACCTCGGCGGCGGCGGCCTTCGCCTGTTCGGCGGCTTCGGCCTGGACCTGACGCGCGGTTTCCAGCGCCCCGGAGATGGTGCTGGCCCGCTGGTCGATCACGGCCCGCATGCGAGGCGTGAAGACGCGCGCGATCAGCACATAGAGGATCACGAACAGGATCAGCAGCCAGGCGATCTGCCCGCCCCAGTGTTCAAACTGGAACTGCGGGAGTCCGCCCGAGCCGTGTTCGGCCTCGGTCGTAGCCGTATGCGCCGTGTCGGCGCCGTGGCCTGCAGGGGTAGCCATCACGTATCCGTCGGATTAAAGGCGCGGCGGCGCCGGAAGGCGCCGCCGCAGGACGTCTGCGAGATCAGCCGAAGTAGATCAGCACGCCGAGCACGAAGGCCAGGATGCCCAGGGCTTCGGCGAGGGCGGCGCCCACGAACAGGTTGCCGATCTGGCTGGCGGCGGCCGACGGGTTGCGCAGGGCGCCCGCCAGGAACTGGCCGAAAATGGTGCCGACGCCGATGCCGGCGCCGATCATGCCGAGGGTCGCGAGGCCCGCGCCGATGGCCTTAGCCGCTTCAACTTCCATGGTATCAGATCCTAGTGTTGGTCAGGGTTGGTAGGGATTGGCCTGGAGACCCGGTTAGTGGGCGTGGTCCAGGTTGACCACATCGTTGAGGTAGATGCAGGTCAGAACGGCGAAAACGAAGGCCTGAAGGAAGGCCACGAGGAACTCGAGCGCGGTCAGGCCGACGACCATGGTCATCGACAGCGCCGCGCCGGGGATGCCCAGCAGGCCGAAGCCGCCGCCGGCCGCCATCGCGCCCAGCGTGACCACGAAGCCGGCGAACACCTTCAGCGCCACGTGGCCGCCGAGCATGTTGCCGAACAGACGCAGGGCCAGGGTGACCGGGCGCAGCATGAAGGAGAAGAACTCGATCAGCCCGACCACCGGCCGCATGACCAGCGGCGCGCCGGTCGGCCAGAACAGCTTGAAGAAGCCCAGGCCGTTCTTGGCGAAGCCGATGACCAGCACCAGGCCGAAGGTCACGACGGCGAAGGTGGCGGTGATCGCCAGCTGCGAGGTGGCGGTGAAGGTCAGCGCCATGCCCAGCAGGTTCATGGCCAGGATCAGGGTGAAGACCGTGAACACGTACGGGAAGTACTTGCGGCCGTCATGGCCGATGATCGAATCCGTGAGGTTGTCGATCAGGCCGAACAGGCCCTCGCCAACGGTCTGGAGCCGACCGGGCACCACCTTGGCGTTGGACGTAACCAGCGTCAGGAACAGCACGACCGCCGCGAAGGCGATGGTCATGGCGATGTGCGAATTGGTGATCGCGAGGTCGACCAAACCGACAAACGGAAGGGTGACGTCGGGAAGGTCGACGACCTTGACGATCTGGAACTGATGAATCGGATCGGCCATCGGGCCTATCGCTCCCCTAGTCTTCCCTGACGTCCAAGGCCGCGATGCGCGCCGCCTCTTCCGCCTTCGCCTGCGCCATAAGCCGATTGGCCGTACGGCGCGCCATGAATACCGACAAGGCAAAGCCCAGAAGGACTCCGCCGATCAAACCCCAGGGCGCCGTGCCGGCGAGCCAGTCCACGATGGCCCCGGCCGCGATCCCGACCAGAACCCCGCCGAGAAGCTCGGCCAGGATCTTGTAGGCCTGGCTCGACGCGTTCAGCTCGCCCACCTGCGAGGGAGGGCGCGCCGTACGCGCTTCCAGCGCCTTGGCCCGTTCGTCGAGGCTGCGCAGCGCCTCTTCGCGCGGGTCGGCGGCCTTGGGCATGGGGGCGGTCTGGTCCGGAACGCTCGGCTCGAAAGAATGCCTTCCGGGCCCTGCTTGATCGCGGCGGAACCTATAGATCGCGCTGCGGTGCGTCAAGGTTGGGCAGGGACATTATAAGATGCTGAATTCAATGGCCTTTTCGCTCCGCGCGCGGGGGCGGCGAATCCCCGGCGGCGATGGGCGGCGGGTTCCCTTCGGTCAGGCCGCCGGTCGGGCGCGGCTTCGCCGCCTCACGGGGTTTGCCCTGAAGGTTGGGGAGGTGGTGCGGAGCGCTCCGGGTTCGCCCCGGAAGTCTGTGTGTGAACGTGCGAACTGGAGAAACCCAAAGCGCTCCGCGAAGTTTC
>JAUSPV010000235.1 GCA_030652755.1 Caulobacter sp.
TGAGCCACGAGCTGCGCACGCCGCTCAACGGGGTGATCGCCCTGACCGACCAGCTGGCCGACACCGATGACCAGGCCCGCCGGCGCGAGCTGGCCAACCTGGTGTCATCCTCGGGCCGTCTGCTGGAGCAGGTGCTCAGCGATATCCTGGACGTTTCCAAGATCGAGGCCGGCCAGTTCCGCCTCTCGCCGGCGCCGTTCGACCTGACCGGGACGGTGGCGGCCATGGCCGACCTGCACCGCGCCGCGGCCGAGGCCAAGGGTCTGACCCTGACCTGGACCATCGCCGAACCGGCCATGGGAATCTGGCTGGGGGACAGCGGCCGGATCGCCCAGATCCTGTCCAACCTGCTGGCCAACGCGGTGAAGTTCACCGAACGCGGCGGGATTCGGCTGATGGTCGACCGCGACGGCGAGCAGCTGCGCTTCGTCATCGCCGACACCGGCATGGGCTTCGACGCCGCTGTCCAGGAGCGGCTGTTCCGGCGGTTCGAGCAGGCTGACGACTCGATCACCCGCCGCTTCGGGGGCACGGGCCTTGGCCTGTCGATCTGCGCCGCCCTGACCGCGATGATGGAGGGCGAGATCGAGGCCTCCGGCCGGCCGGGCGAGGGGGCGGTGTTCACCGTCCGCCTGCCGCTGCCCCGCGCCGTCGCTCCGCGCGAAGAGCGCGCCGCGCCCGTGGTCGACGTCCAGGTCCTCAAGGGCATGAAGGTCCTGATGGCCGAGGATCATCCGACCAACCAGAAGGTCGTGCAGATCATCCTCGACCCGTTCGGCATCGACCTGACCATCGTCGGCAACGGCGAGGAGGCGGTGGCGGCCTGGGGCGAGCACAGCTTCGACGCCGTTCTGATGGACATGCAGATGCCGGTCATGGACGGCCTGACCGCCACCCGCGTCATCCGCGAGCGCGAGGCCGCGCAGGGCCGGCCCCGGGCGCTGATCATCATGCTGACCGCCAATGCGATGGACGAGCATGTCGAGGCCGCCCACGCAGCCGGCGCCGATCTGCACATCGCCAAGCCCCTGCGTCCGGCCCAGCTGATCGCGGCCCTCGCCGCGGCGGTTGAGGCTCCGGCCCCGGACGCGGCCGTGGTCAACGGCTAGCTGACGGCCCTGCCGATCGCCCGCATAACGTCGGCGATGGCGCCTTCCCGCGCGGCCTGGTCCTGCGGCGAGGCGCCCAGGAACACCGCCACCGAATAGCGGCGGCCGTTCTTCAGGGTCAGAACCCCGACGTCGTTGGTCGCGGCCGTCAGGCCCAGATCGGTCGCCGAGGTTCCGGTCTTGTGGGCCAGCGTCGCGCCCGGCGGCAGCCCCGCCTTGAGCCGGTTCGCCCCGGTGGCGCTCTCGGTCATGATCCGCAGCAGCCGGGTGGTCGAGCGCGGGCCCAGCAGCTCGCCCTTCGACAGCTTGGCCAGAAAGGTCAGCATGCCCGTGGCCGTGGTCGTGTCGCGCGGATCGGCGAGGTAGCGCTGCAGCGCCGCGCGGCGCCGGGCCTCCGGCAAGGCGTCGCGCGCGGCCTTGAAGGCCGGCCAGTCCTTCCAGGCGATGCGGAAGGAGTCCATGCCGCTGGCCTCCATCTGCAGCTCCCGCTCGTAGCGGTCGACGCGGAGTTCATTGACGCCCTTGCCGCGCAGCCAGGCGGTCACGGCGCCGGGGCCGCCGATCCGCTTCATCAGGACGTCGGCGGCGGTGTTGTCGCTCTCGCCGACGGCGGCCACCAGCAGATCGCCGACGCTGTAGGTCGTCCGGCGCGGCCAGGCCGCGCCGATAGCGCTGAGCGGCGGCGAGATGTCCTTTTCCTCGAGGGTGACCTGTTCGTCCAGGCGCAGGCGGCCGGCGTCGACCTCGGCCAGGGCGGCGGCGCCGAGCGGGGCCTTGAACACACTCTGCATCGGAAACCGCCGGGACCCGTTCCAGGCCCACATCTCGCCGCCCTCCAGATTCTGGATGGCGACCTCCAGCACGCCGGGCTGGGCCCGTTCGGCGATGGCGGAGATCTCGGCGTCGAGGATCGCCGCGTCGATGACCGGCGTCTTCGCCTGGACGCCGGGATTGTCCTCGGCGCAGGCGGCGAGGGACAGGAGCGGGGAGACCCCCAGGACGGCAAGCAGGGTTCTACGACGCATGCCGTCTTCATAGCGCCCTTTCCCGCCGACGGAAGAAAGGCTTATCAAGCGCCCATGCAGAACAGCCCTCCCGTCGTCATCCTCAACGAGCCGCAGCTGGCCGAGAACATCGGCGCGGTCGCCCGCGTCATGGCCAACTTCGGCCTGGCCGAGCTTCGCCTGGTGCGGCCGCGCGACGGCTGGCCCCAGGAGCGGGCCTGGGCCAGCGCCTCGGGCGCCGACTGGCCGCTGGACGGGGCAAAGGTCTATCAAAGGCTCGAGGCGGCCGTCGCCGACCTGCGGCTGATCTACGCCACCACCGCCCGGCCGCGCGAAACCCAGCTGCCGGTGCTGACGCCGCGCGAGGCCGCGGCAGAGCTCCACGCCTCGGTCGCGCGGGGTCACCGCGTCGGCCTGCTGTTCGGCGGCGAGCGGGCGGGACTGGAGACCGGTGATATCGCGCTGTGCCATGGTATCGTAACCATCCCCGTCGACGAGCGGTTCCGGTCCCTGAACCTGGCCCAGGCCGTGGCGCTGACCGCCTATGAGTGGCGGATGGGCGTCGCCGATCGCCCCCGCGAGGCCTTCGCCCTCAACATCGACGAGCCGGCGGACATGGAAACCGTGGTCGGCCTCTATGAACAGCTTGAGGCGGAACTGGACGAGGCCGGCTTTTTCCATCCGCCGGAGAAGCGGCCCTCGATGGTCCGCAACCTGCGCGTCGCGCTCGGCCGGGCCCGTCTCACCGACCAGGAGGTGCGCACCTGGCGCGGCGTGGTCACCGCCCTGTCGAGGGGCCGCGGCCGGGTGCTGGAAAAGCTTGCGCGGCAGAAGGCGGAGAAGGGGGCCAAGTGAGCACCCCCGCTCTACGCCGTCATGGTCGCACTTGTTCCGGCACCCTTGAACACGGCGTTCGCCTTGCGTCCTTCGACACGCCGCTTCGCGGCTGCTCAGGATGACGTATCTGGAAAGCTACCCACCCACGTCATGCTGAGCAGCGCCGCAGGCGCGTGTCGAAGCACGCCGTGAGTCAGTCGACTCATCATGCATGGCTGGCCCGAACAGGTCGGGCCATGGCGGTGTTTCATGGGATCCTCCTTGCGAAGCCTCACATTTCCGCTCTAAATGAGACCAAGGGGTAACATTTAGAATCCCTGAGGAGGTCACGATGAACCGGCGGGAACTGTTCGCGGCCATGACGGCCCTTGGCCTGGCGGGCATGACGCTGCGCCCCGGCGAGGCGCGGGCGGACGAGGCGACCGACGCGCGTGACCTCTGGCTCTACGGTCTTCCGCTGATCGAGATGGCCACGACCCGCGCCCGGCACCTCGAGGCCGGGGCGAAGATCAACCGGTTCACGCACACTCGTGTTCTGGCCGACCACAGCTTCCGGTCGGTGACGACACCCAACAACGATACGCTCTATTCGTTCGGCTGGCTGGATCTGACCAAGGGGCCGGTGACCCTCTCCGTGCCGGCCGTCGACCGCTACTGGTCGGTAGCGCTGATGGACATGTACACCAACAACAACGCCGTGCTTGGGACCCGCACCGTCGGGGCCGGCGGCGGGACCTTCATCATCGTCGGGCCGGGCCAGCCGGGCAGCGGTCCGGGCGTGGTGCGCTCGGCGACCCCCCACGCCTGGCTGCTGCTGCGCCTGTTGACCGATGGCGGCCCGGACCTGCCCGTGACGCACGCCATCCAGGACCGCTTCACGCTCAGCGGTCCGGCGGCCGATCCGACACCGGCCTATGCCGAGCGAACCGCGTCGGCGGCGGAGTATTTCGCCAGCCTGCGCCGCCTGCTTGAGTCCGACCCGCCGCCCGCCACGGACCGGCGCATCCTGAGTCGCTTCGAGACCCTCAGGCCGGACAGCGCCGAGGCCCAGGCCGGCGCGGCCCAGGCCGCGACGATCGCCCGTCTGGCCAAGGCGCGTCAGACCTTTGTCGGCGGCTGGAGCTACACCCGCGCCAACCTCGGCGACTACGACCAGGACTATCTGTACCGCGCTGTCGTCGCCCTGCTGGGCCTGGGCGCCCTGCCGGTGGCGGAGGCGATGTACATGCGGGCGGAGGGCGGGACCGAGGGGCTGTTCACCGGCGACGCGACCTGGCGCCTCACGGTGCCGGCCAATCTGCCGCTGGACGCGTTCTGGTCGCTGTCGATGTACGAGGTGATGCCCGACGGTCAGCAGTTCTTCACCGACAATCCGTTGAACCGCTACACGATCGGCGACCGCACGCGGGGACCGAAGCGCAACGCCGACGGCTCGCTGGACGTCTGGATCAGCCGCACGGACCCGGGCGGCGCGCGCTCGGCCAACTGGCTGCCGGCGCCGAAGACGGGGCCCTTCAGCCTGACCATGCGGCTGTATCTTCCGAGAGCCGAGGTCCTCGACGGCCGCTGGCGCCTGCCCGCTATCGAAAAGGCCTGACCATGACTGATCTGCGCGCCGCCGCCCGCGAGGCCTGGCTCTACACCCTGCCGCTGATCGAGATCGCGGCGATCCGCAGCGTCGGCCAGGCGGTCGGCACGCCGCTGAACAGCTTCGGCATGATGCGCCGGCTGGCCGACCACAAGGCGCGGGCGGTGACGACGCCCAACAACGACACCCTCTACGCCACCTGCCAGATCGACCTGACGGGCGGGCCGGTCACCCTGACCATCCCGCCGTCGGGCGACCGCTATGTCTCGCTGCAGCTGATGGACGCCTGGTCCAACAGCTTCGCGGTGCTGGGAACGCGCACGACGGGCAATGACGGCGGCGTCTACACCCTGGTCGGGCCGACCGAGGCGGCGGAGGGCCGCAATGTCGTCCGCGCCCCGACCCGCCACGTCTGGGCCCTCGCCCGCATCCTCGTCGATGGCCCGCACGACCTGGAGGCCGCCGCGGTGGTCCAGGGCGGATTCTCGGCCCAGGGACCGCAGGCTGCGCCGGCGCCGCAGTACGCCAAACGCCGCGACGGCTGGGCCGAGTACTTCGCCAGCGCCGACGCCCTGATGGCGCTCAACCCGCCGCCGGCCACCGACGGCGCCGTGCTGAAGCGGATCGCGCCGCTGGGCCTGGGCCAGGGGACCTTTGATCCCGCCCGCTTCAGCGAGGCGGAGGCCGCCCAGATCGAGGCCGGGGTCGAGGAGGCCCGCAAGGCGGCGCGCGGCGGCGGCGGCCTGTCCGGCAACACCTTCATCGAGGGCTGGGCCTATCCGGCCAGCAAGCTCGGCGACTTCGGGCAGGACTATCACTTCCGCGCCGTGGTCGCCCTGGGCGGACTGGCGGCGTTGCCGCTGGCCGAGGCCACCTACCTGCGGGCCGGGGCGCCGGGCGGCGGCGGGGCGTTCGACGGAACGCGCAACTGGCGCCTGCACCTGCCCGCCGATCGCCAGATCCCCGTCGACAGCTTCTGGTCCCTGTCGATGTACGAGATCACGCCCGAGGGGCAGTTCTACTTCACCGACAATCCGCTCGGCCGCTACGCCATCGGCGACCGCACCCCGGGCCTGCGCTGGAACGACGACGGCTCGCTGGACCTGTGGATCGGCCACGAGCCGCCCCATCCCGACCGCGAGAGCAACTGGCTGCCGGCCCCGGCCGGACCGTTCGCGCTGTTCATGCGCGGGTATCTGCCGAAGCCGGAGCTGCTCGACGGGCGGTATCGGGTCCCGGCGGTGGAAGAGGTTTAGAAAAGGGGGACAGTCACTCATTTCCATACGCGCCTTCGCCTCCGCCATCGGAAATGAGTGACTGTCCCCCTTTTCCCACCCCCATGACGCGCCGCCCGGACTCGCTATAGTCGCCGCGCCCATCACAGGAGTCGCCCGATGAAGACCCGCGCCGCCGTCGCGTTCGCCGCCAAACAGCCGCTGGAGATTGTCGAGGTTGACCTGGAAGGCCCCCGCGCCGGCGAGGTGCTGGTCGAGATCAAGGCCACGGGCATCTGCCACACCGACGCCTATACGCTGGACGGTCTCGACAGCGAGGGCATCTTCCCCTCGATCCTCGGCCACGAGGGGGCCGGCGTTGTGCTGGAGGTCGGCGCCGGCGTGACGAGCGTCGTTCCGGGCGATCACGTGATCCCGCTCTACACGCCCGAATGCCGGCAGTGCAAAAGCTGCCTCAGCCGCAAGACCAACCTCTGCACGGCCATCCGCGCCACCCAGGGCAAGGGCCAGATGCCGGACGGCACGAGCCGGTTTTCCTACAAGGGCCAGCCGATCGCCCACTACATGGGCTGCTCGACCTTCGCCAACCACACGGTGCTGCCGGAGATCGCGCTGGCCAGGATCCGCAAGGACGCCCCGTTCGACAAGGCCTGCTACATTGGCTGCGGCGTGACCACGGGCGTCGGCGCGGTGGTCAACACCGCCAAGGTCGAGCCGGGCGCCAACTGCATCGTCTTCGGCCTGGGCGGCATCGGGCTGAACGTCATCCAGGGCCTGAAGATGGTCGGCGCCGGCATGATCATCGGCGTCGACATCAACCCGGACCGCGAGGAATGGGGCCGCCGCTTCGGCATGACCCACTTCGTCAATCCGAAGGCCATCGAGGGCGACATCGTCCCGCATCTGGTCGCCCTGACCGACGGCGGCGCCGACTACACCTTCGACGCCACCGGCAACGTCACGGTCATGCGCCAGGCTCTGGAGGCCTGCCATCGCGGCTGGGGCGAGAGCATCATCATCGGCGTGGCCGAGGCGGGCCAGGAGATCGCCACCCGCCCGTTCCAGCTGGTCACCGGCCGGGTCTGGAAGGGCACGGCCTTCGGCGGCGCCCGCGGCCGCACCGACACCCCGAAGATCGTTGACTGGTACATGGACGGCAAGATCGAGATCGACCCGATGATCACCCACACCTTCGGCCTCGAGGACATCAACAAGGCCTTCGACCTGATGCACGCGGGCGAGAGCATCCGGTCTGTGGTGGTGTTCTAGGGGCGCTTCACAAACACCCCGTCATCCTCGCGCTCGTCGCGAGGACCCATGAACACGGGCAGCCGGGATTATACGCCGCCGCCGAGCCTCTTCTGGACCTCATCACGCATGGGTCCTCGCGACGAGCGCGAGGATGACGGAGAAGGGGGCGCGGGTTTCGGTCCCATTCCCTTCGGCGCATGAGGCTCAACGTGATAGAAAACCGCGAGCGCTTCCTGGAGGCTTGGCATGGCCATTTCGGCGATCAAGATGAATAGCGCCGCGCCGGACGTCGAGACGACGGACACGGTCCTGCGCGTCACGCTCGCCGACGGCCGGGAACTGTCGGCGCCGCTCGAATGGTTCCCCCGCCTCCGTGACGCCACCCCCGAGCAGCGCGGTCACTGGCGCCTTATCGGCGGCGGCGAGGGTATCCACTGGCCGGACGTCGACGAGGATATCGCTGTTGTGACGCTGCTCAGGGCTTAGTTGTGCGTAGAGCCAGCGTTCAATTCCGATGACCCTGCAGCCATACGGAAACGTCTCGCTCGCGCCGGTCAAATCAGAATCCATCCGGCGGATCGCCGAAGCGGCCATCGCCGAAGGCAATTCGGTCGAGAATGCGGAGTGGTGGTCCAAGGCCTTTGTGGTTTGGATGACCAAGCCCCTGGAGGCTGAGTTCGAGGCTAGGGTTCTGCGAGATTTTCCGTCCTTGCGTTTCGCTGAAGATCCCGGCGGCCCGCATGCCGCAGGCAGTCGATCATTCGTTGATGGAGAATTCGCCATCGCCTTTCCCTGGACCCCACTTCCGGTACGCTGATGGAAATCCTCTCCACCCACCGCACCTTCGGCGGAACCCTGCGCATCTGCCGGCACGACAGCGCCGCCACCGGGACGCCGATGCGGTTCTCGCTGTTCCTGCCGGACGGGGAGGGGCCGTTTCCGCTGGTGGTCTGGCTGTCGGGCCTGACCTGCACCGAGGACAACTTCACCACCAAGGCCGGCGCCTATGGCCCGGCGTCGGACCTCGGCCTGGCCATCCTGGCGCCGGACACCAGCCCGCGCGGCGAGGGCGTG
>JAUSPV010000239.1 GCA_030652755.1 Caulobacter sp.
GGGCGCCGCCCCCGGCGGCTACCAGGGTGCGCGTCCGCCCCGTGACGGCGATCGTCCGCAGGGCGGCGCGCAGCGGCCCGGCGGCGAGACCGTCCGCTATTCCGCCCTGGCCCCGCGCCCGGCGCCGCGTCCCGGCGACCGTCCCGGCGCCGCGCGTCCGGCTCGCCCCGGCCAGCCGGCGGCTCCGGCCACCCCCGAGATCCAGCGCGCCACCCGTTCGGCGCCGCGTCCCGGCGGCGCGCTCATCGACCGCCGTCCCGACGAGGATGATGATCGCCGCAAGGGCGCCGCGCCCGGTAAGGCCGTCTCGCGCACCAAGGGCGAGCCCAAGCGTCGCGAAGGCCGCCTGACCATCCAGGTCCTGGCCGGTGACGACGAGGGCGCCGCCGAGCGCATGCGCTCGCTGGCCTCGGTTCGCCGGGCTCGTGAACGCGAGAAGGAAAAGCGCCGTGGCGGCGGGGCCGAACAGGCCCGCATCGCCCGCGAGGTCATCATTCCCGACATCATCACCGTGCAGGAGCTGTCCAACCGGATGGCCGTGCGTGGCGTCGACATCATCAAGTTCCTGATGCGTCAGGGCGTGATGCTGAAGATCACCGATGTCATCGACAACGACACCGCCGAGCTGGTGGCCACCGAGTTCGGCCACACCGTCCGCCGGGTGTCCGAGGCCGACGTTGAAGAAGGCTTCCTGGTCGCCGACGACGACGAAGGCGATCTGGAGCCGCGTCCGCCGGTCGTGACCATCATGGGCCACGTCGACCACGGCAAGACCTCGCTGCTCGACGCCCTGCGCGCCACCGACGTTGTCGGCGGCGAGGCCGGCGGCATCACCCAGCACATCGGCGCCTACCAGGTTCGCCTGGAAGACGACGACCGCATCACCTTCCTCGACACCCCCGGCCACGCGGCGTTCAGCGCCATGCGGGCCCGCGGCGCCAACGTCACCGACATCGTGGTGCTGGTCGTGGCCGCCGACGACGGCGTCAAGCCGCAGACGGCCGAGGCCATCCAGCACGCCAAGGCGGCCGGTGTTCCGATCATCGTGGCGATCAACAAGGTCGACAAGGACGGCGCCGACCCGACGAAGGTCATCAACGAGCTGCTCCAGCACGAGCTGGTCGCCGAAAGCCTGGGCGGCGACGTCCAGACCGTCGAGGTCTCGGCCAAGACCCGCCAGGGTCTCGACGAACTGCTCGAGCGCATCCTGCTGCAGGCCGAACTGCTCGACCTCAAGGCCAACCCCGACCGTACGGCCGAGGGCGTGGTCGTCGAGGCCAAGCTGGACAAGGGCCGCGGCGCCGTCGCCACCGTCCTGGTCAAGCGCGGCACGCTGAAGCGCGGCGACATCGTCGTGGCCGGCGGCCAGTTCGGCCGCGTCCGCGCCCTGCTCAACGAGCGCGACGAACAGCTGACCGAAGCCGGACCCTCGACGCCCGTCGAGATCCTCGGCCTCGACGGCGCGCCCTCGCCGGGCGACGCCTTCGCCGTGGTCGAGAACGACGCCCGGGCCCGTGAGCTGACCGACTACCGCCAGCGCCTCAAGCGCGACAAGGCGGCGGTCGGCGGCGCGGCGGCCGGGGTCTCGCTGACCGACATGATGGCCAAGCTCTCGGCCAAGAAGGTCAGCGAGCTGCCCCTGGTCATCAAGGGCGACGTGCAGGGTTCGGTCGAAGCCATCGTCGGCTCGCTGGACAAGCTGGCCACTGACGAGGTCCGCGCCCGGATCATCCTGTCGGGCGCCGGCGCGATCAGCGAAAGCGACGTCCAGCTGGCCAAGGGCGCCGGCGCGCCGATCATCGGCTTCAACGTCCGGGCCAGCGCCCAGGCGCGGGCCATGGCCGAGCGCGAAGGCGTCGAGATCCGCTACTACGCGATCATCTACGACCTGATCGACGACATCAAAGGCGTGCTCTCGGGCATGCTGGCGCCGATCCAGCGCGAAACCTTCCTCGGCAACGCCGACGTGCTTCAGGTGTTCGACATCAGCAAGATCGGCAAGATCGCCGGCTCGCGCGTCACCGAGGGCGTGGTCCGCAAGGGCGCCAAGGTCCGGATCGTCCGCGAGAACGTGGTCGTGCTGGAACTGGGCACCCTGCAGACGCTCAAGCGCTTCAAGGACGAGGTCAACGAGGTCAACGCCGGCCAGGAGTGCGGCATGCACTTCGCCGGCTTCCAGGACATCCGCGCCGGCGACACCATCGAGTGTTTCACCGTCGAGGAGGTGAAGCGCTCGCTGTAAGGCGCGCTTCACCGCAAACGATCAGGGGCGCTGTCTTGCGACAGCGCCCCTTTTTCGTTGTTCCCGACGGGAAGGCCGCGCGGCCTACGCCAGCTTCTTCAGCTCCGGGACCAGATCGGTCTTTTCCCAGCTGAAGCCGCCCTCGTTGTCGGGCGTGCGGCCGAAGTGGCCGTAGGCGGCCGTGCGGGCGTAGATCGGCCGGTTCAGCTGCAGATGCTCGCGGATGGCGCGCGGCGTGGCGCCGCCGATCAGGTCGGGCAGGATCTTCTCGAGCTCGACCGGATCAACCTTGCCCGTGCCGTGCAGGTCGACGTGGAACGACACCGGCCGGGCCACGCCGATGGCGTAGGCGATCTGGATGGTGCAGCGGTCGGCCAGGCCCGCGGCGACGACGTTCTTGGCCAGGTAGCGGCAGGCGTAAGCGGCCGAGCGGTCGACCTTGGTCGGGTCCTTGCCTGAAAACGCGCCGCCGCCGTGCGGGCAGGAGCCGCCGTAGGTGTCGACGATGATCTTGCGGCCGGTGAGGCCG
>JAUSPV010000241.1 GCA_030652755.1 Caulobacter sp.
GGGCGCATGGCGCTCGGGGCTGTGTCGTCGTTTCGAAGGTGGTGCCGCCGGGCAGGATTGAACTGCCGACCTCAGCCTTACCAAGGATGCGCTCTACCACTGAGCTACGGCGGCGAAAGGCGAGGCGCGCCTGATAGCGAAAGTCGGGGGGTGGGGGAAGCCCTAATCCTCTTGACGCCCGACTTGTCGCCATCGCACCACTGCCGACATGGTCGACCAGCCGCCCAAACCCCTGTCCGACAAGGCACGGCGCGAAAAGCAGCTGGCGCAGGCGCTGCGCCTCAATCTTCGCCGCCGCAAGGCCGCGCCGCGCGAGACGCCACCGGTCGAGGACAAGACCTGAGACCGACTGCGCGGATTCTCCTCCGAAAATCCCTTTGCCGCGAGCCCCTCGCGCCGCCATCAACGTGAACGTGACTCTTGCGCCGGGGCTTGCGCCGGATAGAAGGCGCGCCTCACATACCGTTCTGCCGCCGGGGAGCCTTCCGCCGGCGTATCGAGGGGCCTGAATGGACCGCATCGCCATCACCGGCGGCGCGCGGCTGAATGGAGAAATCCAGATCAGCGGCGCCAAGAACTCCGCCATCAAGCTGATGGTCGCCTCGCTCCTCACGGACGAGCCCCTGCGCCTGACCAACATGCCGCGTCTGGCCGACACCCGGTTCCTGGGCCACCTGCTGACGCGCCTGGGGACGCTGGTCGACGAACGGGAGGGCGAGACCGGGTCCGAGACTGTCCTGCACACGCCCGAGATCGTCAGCTCCTTCGCGCCCTATGACCTGGTCCGCCAGATGCGGGCCAGCTTCAACGTGCTGGGTCCGCTGATCGCCCGCACCGGCCACGCCAAGGTCTCGCTGCCCGGCGGCTGCGCCATCGGCGGCCGGCCCGTCGACCTGCACCTGCAGGCGCTGGAAGCCCTGGGCGCCAAGATCGAGCTGCACGAAGGCTACGTCTACGCCACGGCCCCCGGCGGGCTGAAGGGCGCGACGATCGAGTTCCCGTTCGTCTCGGTCGGCGCCACCGAGCACGCCATGCTGGCCGCCGTGCTGGCCAAGGGCGTCACGGTGCTGAAGACCGCCGCCTGCGAGCCGGAGATCGTCGATCTGGCCGAATGCCTCAACAAGATGGGCGCGAAGGTCGAGGGGGCGGGCACGCCGACCATCACCATCACCGGCGTCGACAAGCTGCACGGCGCCACCCACGCGGTGATCACCGACCGGATCGAGGCCGGCACCTATGCCGTGGCCGCCGCCATGGCCGGCGGCGAGGTCCGCCTGACCAACACCCGCGCCGACCTGATCGAGGCGCTGCTGACGAAGATCGAGGAAGCCGGGGCCGGCGTCGAGCGCACCAACGACGGCGTCATCATCCGCCGCAATGGCGCGCGGCTGAAGGCGGTGGACATCGAGACCGGCGTCTATCCGGGCTTCCCGACCGACCTGCAGGCGCAGTTCATGGCCCTGATGACCCTGGCCGACGGCGAGAGCGTCATTCGCGAGACCATCTTCGAGAACCGCTTCATGCACGCGCCGGAGCTGGCGCGGCTGGGCGCCGACATCACCGTCTCGGGCACGGAAGCCCGCGTGCGGGGCGTCGAGAAGCTGGAAGGGGCCCAGGTCATGGCCACCGACCTGCGCGCCTCGGTCGGCCTGGTCATCGCCGGTCTGGTCGCCCGCGGCGAGACCGTGGTCGGCCGGGTCTATCACCTGGATCGCGGCTTTGAGCGGCTTGAGGAGAAGCTCGGCGCCTGCGGGGCGGACGTGCGCCGCATCAAGGGCGACGCCGGCATTCCGGAGATGGACGGCTGACCATGGCCGAGACCACGCCGCTGCGCCTGCTGGCCGAGGACGCCGACGATCTGGCCGTGATCTCGGCCGCCCTTCAGGATTCGATCGGCAAGATCGGCGATATCAGCTTCGACGCCCGCGCCCGCCGCCTGACGCTGGCCCTCAACCGCTACCGCTGGGAGGCGGGCGGCAAGGCCGGCGAGCGCATCCGCACCGGTCTGCAGTTGGGCGGCGTGCTGGGGGTGAAGAGCCGCAAGCTGCGCCGCGACGCCAAGGGCGCGGTGGTGGAGCTGCTGAGCATCACCTTCGAGCCGGGCGAGACCCCCGGCGGCGCGGTGGTCTTCACCTTCGCCGGCGGCGGCGACCTGCGGGCCGAGGTGGAGTGTGTGGACCTGGTGCTGGCGGACGTTTCGCCGGCCTGGCCGACGCCGAGGACGCCGACGCACGCCGATTAGACAGTCCTCCCCGGAGCGAAGCGAGGGGGAGGGGGATCGCGCGGAGCGCGGTGGAGGGGGGCGGCGCGGGCGACTGCGAACGTGCCCTTGATTTCAACCGCCGGCGCTACCCCACCGACCCGGCTCCGCCGGGCCACCTCCCCGCAAGCGGAAAAACGGGGACACACACTCTTTATCGATAATCAATAATCGCCTGTTGCCCGATAATCGAGCGTAAACGCCCCGTCGCCGACCCGCGCCCGCATCGGATTTGGCGCGACCCCGCTGAACGGCCCGCGTCATGACCCCCATCCGTCGCCACCGAAGCAAGCCGCGCGTTGAAGAGAACCCATGGTTCCGCCCGCACAGGCACGCTAATCCAACGTCATGGATCCCGTTTCCAACGC
>JAUSPV010000244.1 GCA_030652755.1 Caulobacter sp.
GGGCGCCCTGGTCAAGGACGGCCCTGCGGGCCGCCGCGCAGCGGCCGGCTTCGCCGGTCCTTGAGCAGGACGCCCGCCCGCGCAATGCTCCGCCAAGGCAGAAGGGCGGGGACTGCCGGAGATGGAAGCGGACGCTCCGGGGTGCGCATCGAACAGCCCCCTTAAACTCCGCTCATCCTCGCGGAAGCGAGGACCCAGGTCTTTTTGATGCAGCTTCTCATCGCGGGGATTGGCGCGCACAGCGGCCACGATGCGTGCACCGGCCGTAAACCTGGGTCCTCGCTTCCGCGAGGATGAGCGGGGAAATGGGGGCATGCGCCGCTCGCATGAGGGGCAAAGGTCCGAGACGGGTGGAACCTAGACGTTGCCCCGTCCTGTGCTACGCATCGCTGGGGAGGCCACATGCACATTTCTGAACGCGACGGAGTATTCACCGCCCAGCACGTCACTGGGCCAACTCACAACTTCCTCCGCTTGAAACTCGAACATGGTGCCGCGCGCGAGTTTCCTGTGACCGTCCTTCCTCCATCAGGAAGTTGTCGGCACCATGAGGGCTTAACCGCTGACGAGGTGCTTCCATCCATTCGCGCTGGCGTCGCTCGCGCCAACGCCGCTCTCGGAACCGACTTCGCGGTGATCAGCGCTGAGATAGTCGAGAACGATAGCCGACAGCCTGCGGTCTACGAATACATCGCGGCGAAGATCATCGAACAGGCTGCCCTAAGACGCGTTGCCTGAAGGGTCCGCCAAGGGTCGGTATGGGACTCTGCGTCGGCCGCAAGCCGTCATTCTGGGCACAAGGCCCAGGATGACGGTCGTGGTGGAAGCTGACCTCTACTTCAAATTCCCGCAGAACCGCTGAATCCGCCCGCACGCATCCTCCAGCACGTCCTCGCTGGTCGCGTAGCTGATGCGGAAGAACGGCGAGAGGCCGAAGGCCGCGCCGTGGACGACGGCCACGCCCTCGGTCTCCAGCAGCTCGACGGCGAAGTCCTCGTCGGTCTTGATGACCTTGCCGCTGGGCGCGGTCTTGCCGATCAGGCCCTCGACCGACGGATAGACGTAGAAGGCGCCTTCCGGGGTCGGGCAGTGGATGCCGCTGGCCTGGTTCAGCATCGAGACCACCAGGTCGCGGCGCTTCTGGAACAGCTTCGCGTTCGGCTTGATGAAGTCCTGCGTGCCGTTCAGCGCCTCGACCGCCGCCCATTGCGAGATGGACGCGGGGTTGGAGGTCGTCTGGCTGATCATCTTGGCCATGGCCTTGATCAGGGCTTCGGGGCCGGCCGCGTAGCCGATGCGCCAGCCGGTCATGGCGTAGGCCTTGGAGACCCCGTTCATGGTCAGGGTGCGGTCGTAGAGCTTCGGCTCGACCTGGGCGATGGTCACGAACTCGAAGTCGTCGAACACCAGGTGCTCGTACATGTCGTCGGTCAGCACCCAGACCTGCGGGTGCCTGAGCAGCACGTCTGCGATCGCCTGCAGCTCCTCGCGCGTGTACGCGGCGCCCGACGGGTTGGACGGGCTGTTGAGGATCAGCCACTTGGTCTTCGGCGTGATCGCCGCCTCGAGGTCGGCGGCGGCCAGCTTGAAGCCGTTCTCGGCCGTGGTCGCCACGGGCACGGGCGTGCCGCCGGCCAGCAGGACCATGTCGGGATAGGACACCCAGTAGGGCGCGGGGATCACCACCTCGTCGCCCGGGTTCACCGTCGCGACCAGGGCGTTGTAGATCACCGGCTTGCCGCCCGGCGCGATGTGGATCTGGCCCGGCTTGTAGTCCAGGCCGTTCTCGCGCTTGAACTTGGCGCAGATGGCGACCTTCAGCTCCGGCATTCCATCCGGGTCCGTATATTTTGTCTTTCCCGCGCGGATGGCGGCGATGGCCGCGTCCTTGATGTTGTCGGGGGTGTCGAAGTCCGGCTCGCCCGCGCTGAGGGCGATCACGTTCTTGCCTTCCGCTTTCAGCGCCCGCGCCTTGGCGCTGATGGCGATGGTGGCGGACGGTGCGATGCGACGCAGGGCGTCGGACTCTAGCGACATGGGGCTCCCCGGACTGTCTGTTCTGTTCGGATTGCCGGGGTCTTACGCGCGACTCCGCTGCGGTGCAACGAAGCGGGCGCGTCGAAGGGTTCGGGAGGTGTGTCGCTGAAGTTATGGGTAGCCGGGGACACGCACTGAAGTGCATGTCCCCGC
>JAUSPV010000255.1 GCA_030652755.1 Caulobacter sp.
CCATGTTGCGGGTGTACTGCTCGTGGCCGGGCGTGTCGGCGACGATGAACTTGCGATGGTCGGTGGCGAAGAAGCGGTAGGCGACATCGATGGTGATGCCCTGTTCGCGCTCGGCCGCCAGGCCGTCGACCAGCAGCGCGAAGTCGATGGCCCCGCCCTGGGTGCCGACCTTCTTGCTGTCAGCCTCCAGCGCGGCCAGCTGGTCCTCGAAGATCATCTTGCTGTCGTAGAGCAGCCGCCCGATCAGGGTCGACTTCCCGTCGTCCACCGACCCGCAGGTGATGAAGCGCAGCAGCGTCTTGTGCTGGTGCTGGTGCAGGTAGGCGTCGATGTCCGTCTCGATGAGATCGGCGGGCTTGTAGGCGCTCATCAGAAGTAGCCCTCCTGCTTCTTCTTCTCCATCGAGGCGGCCTGGTCGTGGTCGATGACCCGCCCCTGGCGCTCGCTGGTGGTGGTGAGCAGCATCTCCTGGATGATCTCGGGAAGCGTGGCGGCCGTGCTCTCCACCGCGCCGGTCAGCGGGTAGCAGCCGAGGGTGCGGAACCGCACCGACTTCATCTGCGGGACCTCGCCGGGCTTCAGACGGAACCGGTCGTCGTCGACCATGATCAGCGTCCCGTCGCGCTCGACCACCGGCCGGACGCCGGAGAAGTAGAGCGGCACGATGGGGATGCTCTCCAGGTGGATGTATTGCCAGATGTCCAGCTCGGTCCAGTTGGAGATCGGGAACACCCGGATGCTCTCGCCCTTGGCCTTGCGGGCGTTGTAGAGCCTCCACAGCTCGGGGCGCTGGTTCTTGGGGTCCCAGCGTTGTTCGGCCGAACGGAACGAGAAGATCCGTTCCTTGGCCCGGCTTTTCTCCTCGTCGCGGCGGGCGCCGCCGAAGGCCGCGTCGAAGCCGTGCTTGTCCAGCGCCTGCTTGAGGCCCTCGGTCTTCCACAGGTCGGTGTGGGCCGGGCCGTGGTCGAAGGGGTTGATGCCGGCCGCCTCGGCCTGCGGGTTCTTGTGCACCAGCAGGTCGAAGCCCAGCTCGCGGGCCATGCGCTCGCGCATCTCGTACATGGCCTGGAACTTCCAGGTGGTGTCGACGTGCAGCAGCGGGAAGGGCGGCTTGCTCGGATAGAAGGCCTTCGCCGCCAGGTGCAGCATCACCGCGCTGTCCTTGCCGATCGAATAGAGCATCACCGGTCGTTCGGCCTCGGCCACGACCTCGCGCATGATGTGGATGCTCTCGGCCTCCAGGCGCTGCAGGTGGGTCAGACGGGCGGGCGAAAGGGTCGCGCTCATGGTCTCATCGGATCGGGGGCCGCGCGCGGCCGCTGGGGCGGTGGACGTCTCGGAAGCCATGCAGAACTCCTGAAGTCGCCGCACCAGCGGCGAGGCTTCCTTCCCCCTGGCAAGTACGTAAGCGACATGGTTGGCGCAAGGCGGCGAACCCTCCGGGCGGAGTCAGAATAACTGAAAGGCCTTCATCGGTTTCCACCGCAGGCGCGGTCAAGCGCCGCCGCCGCCGAGACGATATGGTAGAGAGAGCTGGACGGCGCGGCCTCCTCGACAAAGGTCCCGTCCGGCAGGAGCCTGTCGCGCCAGGTCCCCGAAACAGGAACGTCCAGGAACCGGCGCAGACCCTCCACGGCGGCCGAGAGGTCGTCCCAGCGGCCGGCGACGGCGTGGGCGTGGATCCGCTCGGTCTGGGCCCACAGCCGGGCCGACCGGTCGCGGGGCGACAGGTCGCGGCCCAGACTGAAGATGGCCACGCCGCGCTCGACACCGCGGGTCTCGGCGATCTCGATCAGCCTGTGGGCGGCGTCTCCCCCGGCGCCGTGCTCAAGCAGCAGCCAGCCCCATTCGAGCTGGTGCCCTGGCTCGACATCGGCGTCCGGCCGGGGCGACCAGTCGGGGGCGTACTGTTCACACAGCGCGCCGGTGGCCGGCTCCTTCATCCGGGTCAGGGCCGAAGCGGCGATGGCGTCGCCGAGAGCGGGCCAGGCGCGGTCATCGCTGACCCGGCTCCAGGCCTGTGCGGCCTCCAGCATGTGCATCATCGGATTGGCCTGCAAAGATCCCCTTTCGAGGACGCCGCCATCGGGGCGCACAACACCGGTGATCAGGAGCGTCTCGCGCAGGTCGACCGCGCGCGCCTCGAAGTCGCCGCCCAGCGCCTCGTGCGCGGCCGAAAGGGCCAGCAGCGCGAAGGCCTGCTCGTAGGGGGCGGGGGTATCGTCGACGAGACGCCGCTCGGCGTCGGCCAGGATGCCGTAGAGGCCGTCCGGCCGGGCGTAGGTCGCCAGCGCCTCTGCGCCATGCGCCACGGCCTCCCGCCAGGGTCCGCCCCAGCCAAGGCGCCCCGCTGTCGCGAAGGCCCAGGTCTGCCGCGCCGCGACCCGCAACGGGCGGGGCCCCTCGACCGTCCGACCCGCCAGGTCGAGACGCTCGGCAAAGCCGCCCCGCGCAGGGTCGAAGCCCGCCTCCCACCAGAGCGGCAGGGCGTGCTCGAACAACCACGCCTTCAGCTCGGCGTTCAGGGCCTGGATGTGCGATGGGGCGACCATCGGCTACTCCGCTCAACCCCGCGAAGGCGGGGGCCTGGGCATTCTACCTTTAAGCGCGAACCTGTCAGGACAATAAGCCGGTGGCTGTGGTCTGTGCGAAAAAGACCTCGATCCCCGCCTTCGCGGAAATGAGCGGTTGATCTAGGGTCCTCGCATGAGCCAGCCCTCCCGCCGCTTCGCCGTCATCTTCGACCGCGACGGCGTGCTGAACGTCGACACGGGCTACTGCTTTGATCCCGACAAGCTGGCGTGGATGCCGGGCGCCATGGACGCCGTGGCGCGCGTGAACCGGGCCGGCGCCGTGGCGGTGATCACCACCAATCAGTCGGGCATCGGCCGGGGCTACTACACCGAAGACCAGATGCACGCCTTCCACGCCGAGATGCTGCGCCAGCTGGCCGCCCAGGGCGCGCGCATCGACAAGATCTACTTCGCGCCGCATCATGAGGACGCCCCGGAGGCCCGCTACCGCGTCGCCGACCATCCCGACCGCAAGCCCAATCCCGGCATGCTGCTCAAGGCCCTGGCCGACTTCGCCGTGCCGCCCTCCCACGCCATCATGATCGGCGACAAGGAGTCCGACATGGAGGCCGCCCGGAGGGCAGGCGTGGCGGGATTTTTCTATCGCGGCGGCGATCTGGACGCCTTCGTCGCCGAGCGTCTGGCCGCCCTTATGGGCACGGACGTGTCCTGAAACGTGGTTTGGCGGCTTCCTTCGTGCCCTCTCGCGCGTTAGGCAGGGGACAATCCTTTCCTTAGCGGAACCCCACGCCTCCGATGACCGACCGCTCGCTTCCGCGCGCCACGCGCTCTTCGCTCGACCTGATCGGGAACACGCCGATGGTCGAGGTGACCCATATCGACACCGGCCTCTGCCGACTTTTCCTCAAGCTTGAGAACCAGAATCCCGGCGGGTCGATCAAGGACCGCATCGCGCTTTCGATGATCGAGGCGGCGGAACGGGACGGCCGGCTCAAGCCCGGCGGCACGATCATCGAGGCCACCGCCGGCAATACCGGCCTGGGCCTGGCGCAGGTCGCCAGCGTCAAGGGCTTCAAGCTGATCCTGGTCGTGCCCGACAAGATGGCGCGGGAGAAGATCCTGCACCTGCGGGCCATGGGCGTGGACGTGCGGATCACCCGCTCCGACGTCGGCAAGGGTCACCCGGAGTACTACCAGGACATGGCCCAGACGATCGCCCAGCAGACCGGCGGCTTCTTCGTCAATCAGTTCGAGAACCCGGCCAACCCGCTGGCCCATGAGCAGACCACCGGCCCGGAAATCCTCGACCAGATGGAAGGCGACATCGACGCCGTGGTCGTCGGCGTCGGCTCGGGCGGCACGCTGACGGGGCTCGGTCGCTTCTTCCGGAAGGCCTCGCCCAAGACGAAGATGATCCTCGCCGATCCGAAGGGCTCGATCCTCTACGACTACGTCAACACCGGAACCCACGGCGAGGCTGGCAGCTGGATCGTCGAGGGCATCGGCGAGGACTTCATCCCCGACAACGCCCAGATGGATCTGGTCGCCAAGGCCTACGAGATCACCGACCGCGAGAGCGTCGAGACCGCCCGGGAGCTGCTGGAGAAGGAGGGCATCCTGGCCGGCTCCTCGTCCGGCACCCTGCTGGCGGCGGCGCTGAAATACTGCCGCGAACAGACCGAGCCCCAGCGGGTGGTCAGCCTGGTGTGCGACACCGGCGGCAAGTACCTGACCAAGATGTTCAACGACATGTGGGTCGCCGCCCACGGCTTCGAGGACCGGCCGCGCCACGGGGATCTGCGCGACCTGATCGCCCGCGACTTCTCCGAGGGCGGCGTGATCGGCGCCGGTCCGGGCGACAGCCTCCTGACCGCCTACAACCGCATGCGGGCGGCCGACATCAGCCAGCTGCCGGTGATCGACCACGGCAAGCTGGTCGGCATTCTCGACGAGAGCGACATCCTCAGCGCCGTCGGTCCGCGCGAGGGTCGCGCCGACCGCTTCGGCCAGACCGTTTCCGCCGCCATGACCCGCGACGTCCACACCCTGCAGGTCGGCGAGCCGCTGGAGAACCTCAACCCGGTGTTCGAGCGCGACCAGGTTGCGGTGGTCATGGATGGCGACAAGCTGGTCGGCCTGATCACCAGGGTCGACCTCATCAACCACCTCAGGCGCACCGCCCAGGCCGCAGCATGACGGATATGGAAATGACCCCTCCTGAAAGCGAACTTGGCGGCAAGAACCGCCTGGCCTTCGCCACCCGCACCATCCACGGCGGCCAGAGCCATGACCCGACCACCGGCGCGGTGATGGTCCCGATCTACGCCACCTCGACCTACGCCCAGGAAAGCCCGGGCGTGCACAAGGGCTTCGAGTACGCGCGCAGCCAGAACCCGACCCGTTTCGCCTTCGAGCGCTGCGTCGCCGACCTCGAGAGCGGCACGAAGGCTTTTGCTTTCGCCTCCGGCCTGGCGGCGGCCGCCACGGTGCTGGAAATGCTCGACAGCGGCGCGCACGTCATCGCCAGCGACGACCTCTACGGCGGCAGCTACCGCCTGTTCGAGCGGGTCAAGAAGCGGTCGGCCGGCCTGTCGTTCAGCTTCGTCGACATGACCGACGTGGGTAACATCGAGGCGGCGATCCGTCCCGAGACGAAGATGATCTGGGTCGAGACCCCGACCAATCCGACCCTGCGGCTGGTCGACCTGGAAGCCGTCGCCGCTCTGGCGTCCAGACGCGGCCTGATCACCGTCGCCGACAACACCTTCGCCAGCCCCTGGGTGCAGCGGCCGTTGGAGCGAGGCTTCGACCTGGTCCTGCACTCGACCACAAAATACCTGAACGGCCACTCGGACATGGTCGGCGGCGTGGTGGCGGTGGGCGAGAACGCCGAGGTCAGCGAGCAGCTGACCTTCCTGCAGAACGCCGTGGGCGCCATCTCCGGTCCGTTCGACAGCTTCCTGGCCCTGCGCGGTCTCAAGACCCTGGCGCTGCGGATGGAGCGGCACTGCGCCAGCGCGCTGCGCATCGCGCAGTGGCTGGAGGCGCGGCGCGACGTGAAGCGGGTCATCTATCCCGGGCTCGAAAGCCATCCGCAGCATGCGCTGGCCAGGCGTCAGATGAACGGCTTTGGCGGCATCATCTCGGTGGAGATCGACGGCGACCTGGCCCGCGCAAAGCGGGTGCTGGAGCGGACGCAGCTGTTCACGCTCGCCGAGTCGCTGGGCGGGGTCGAAAGCCTGATCGAGCATCCGGCGATCATGACCCACGCCTCGATCCCGGCCGAGCAACGGGCGGCGATCGGGATCAGCGATGCGCTGCTCAGGCTTTCGGTGGGGATCGAGGACTGCGACGACCTGATCGCTGACCTGTCGCAGGCGCTTTCGGGCTGACGGGGGCGGGCGGAGGCGCCTTCTCGACATGAACCTGATGCGGGTAGGGGATAGACAGTCCGCCCGCCGCGAAGGCGGTCTTCAGGGCGGTCAGCATGTGATGGTAGGCATCCCAGAACACCGGCGTCGCCGCCCAGGCGCGCAAGGTGACGTTGACCGCCGAATCCCCGAATGAGGTCACCTGGGCCCAGGGCTCGGGGTCGACCAGGATGCGGTCGTCCGCCCGGGCGGTCTCCCGCATGATGCGAAGAGCCGTCTCGATATCGTCGTCGTAGTCGATGCCGATGGTGATCTCCATGCGGCGGGTCAGCGGCGAGGAGTGGTTGATGATCATCTCCCCGAACACCTTGCTGTTGGGCATGACCACCTTGAGCCCGGCCGGGCTGGCCAGCTCGGTGGTGAACAGGTCCAGCGCCCTCACCGTGCCCATCTGGCCGTTGACCTCGACGAAGTCCCCGACGCGATAGGGGCGGAGCATCAGCAGCATCACGCCCGCCGCGACGTTGGACAGCGTGCCCTGCATGGCCAGGCCGATGGCCAGGGACGCCGCCCCCAGCACCGCCAGGATGGAGGTCGCCTGTACGCCCAGCTGCTGGAGCACCGCGACCAGGCCGATGATCACCACGCCGTAGCGGACCACCGAGCCGATGAAGCTCTGCAGGGTCGTGTCCCGCCCGCGGCGACCCGGGACCCGACCCAGGGCGCGGCGCACGAGGCCCGACAGCCATCCCGCGGCCCACAGGGTGACGGCCAGAATGATCGTGGCTACCACCAGGTTGACCGCCAGATCGCCGGCGGCGTCGGTGAACTTTCGAACCAGGTCGTCGTCGCCGGCCAGCGTCTGGCGCAGCCTTTGATCCATCTGTTCCGCGAACTGCATCTACACTCCACTCCAGGGCCGCCGGCCGGCCCAAGCTTAGCAGGCGAAACATCCGGTTACAGGGTTTGTGTCGCCCGCTACCCTGCAACGGCATAGGAGCGCCGCCCATGAGCATCGCCTTCATCGACCTCGCCGCGCAGCAGCGCCGGATCCGCGACCGCCTCGACGCCGCCATCGGCCGGGTGCTCGACCACGGCGGCTATGTCATGGGGCCGGAGGTGCGCGAATTCGAGGCCAAGCTCGCCGCCTTTGGCCAGGCCCCGCTGGCGCTCAGCTGCGCCAACGGCACCGACGCCATCGCCCTGCCGCTGATGGCCTGGGGCATCGGGGCGGGCGACGCGGTGTTCTGTCCCTCCTTCACCTTCACGGCGACGCCGGAAGTCGTGCCCTGGGTCGGCGCCACGCCGGTGTTCGTCGATGTGCTGGAGGGCACCTGCAACCTCGACCCGGCAAAGCTTGAGGCGGCCATCGCGGCGGTGCAGGCGGAGGGGGCGCTGAAGCCCGCCGTGGTCATCGCGGTCGACCTGTTCGGCCAGCCGGCGGACTATCCCGCCCTGCGCGCCATCTGCGACCGCCATGGCCTCAAGCTGATCAGCGACTCGGCCCAGGGCTTCGGCTGCACCCTGGACGGCAAGCATCCGATCCACTGGGCGGACGTGGCCACCACCAGCTTCTTCCCGGCCAAGCCGCTGGGCTGCTACGGCGACGGCGGGGCGGTGATCTGCAAGGACCAGGCGCTTTGGGACCTGATGGACAGCTTCCGGGTGCACGGCAAGGCGGTCGCCGCCGACCTGAACGGCCGGGTGTTCGAGCACGAGTCCAAATACCTCAACGCCCGCATCGGCATGAACTCGCGGCTGGACACGATCCAGGCCGCCATCCTGATCGAGAAACTGGCCATCTTCGCCGAGGAGATCGTGATGCGGCAGGCGGTCGCCGACCGTTACGCGCAGGGCCTCAAGGGCTCGGTGCTGGCCACGCCGACGGTGATCAAGGGCGGCCAGTCGGTCTGGGCCCAGTACGTGATCGAGCACGACAACCGCGACGGCCTCGCCGCCCATTTGAAGACCCAGGGCGTCCCGACCGCCGTCTACTACCCGGTGCCGATGCACGTGCAGGAGCCATACGCCCGTTTCCCGCAGGGCGTCGGCGGCCTGCCGGTGACCGAGGCCCTGGCGGGCAGGGTCCTTGCCCTGCCGATGCACCCCTACATGGACGAGGCGACCCAGGACCGGATCATCGCCGCGGTGACCGGCTTCAACGGCTGAACAGGAAGCTCGGCCGGATCAGGCCGCCGATGCCGATCTCGTTGATCGGGTGGTCGCGCACGATCTTGATGGCCAGCAGGTTCTCGCCCGCCGCGGCGCCCGACAGGTCGAACATCACCGGAACCGAGAACCGCCGCCCGCTGTCGCCGATCAGCCTGCCGTTCAGCCACACCGTCGCCCGGTCGTCGAAGCCGCCCAGGAAGAGGTGAAGCGGCCCGGCGGCCTCCTCGGCCGTCAGGGTAAAGCGGTGCCTGTACCAGACCGTCTGGCCGGCCAGACGCTGGGCGTCCCAGGTCGAGGCCCAGGTCGAGGTCAGCGGCCAGGCGGAGTCGTCGAACGCCGGGTCCTGATAGGGGCCGCTTCCGAATGCCGTCTTCAGCTGTTCGGGCAGCGGCTGCAGCACCTCGTGCCGGGCCGCCTCGCGCACGAAGGGGCCGATGAACCGCTCCAGGTAGACCGGGGCTTCCCTCGCCACGATGTCGGGATTGCGTGCGTAGTAGGCGCCCCACACCGTATGCATGGCCTGATAGCGCTCAAGCGCCGTCCTGAAGTCGAAGCGGTTCGCGGCCTCATGGTAGGCGAGGTAGAAGTCCAGCAGGTCGACGCCCGAACGGAAGTAGGCGATCCGCTCCTTCTCTGCGGGGAGCTTCGCCAGACGCTCGGCCTGCGTGATGTCGGCCTGCGCGGCCGCCACGAACGCGGTGTCGAAGATCAGCGGAATGGCGTGATAGGAGCCCGCCTCCTGGCCGGCCGCGGCCTGGGTCTCGGTGAGCCGAAGCAGATAGCGCCGCATGGGCTCGGCGCCGTCTCCGAAGGCCTTGGCGCAGTAGTCGGCGAGCAGCACCCGCCAGTCCTGGGAGGCGTCCCAGGCCAGCTGCATGAACAGCCAGTCGCTGGGTCCGTTGACGCCCCAGGCCTTGGTCGCCTCGACGTTGAGGCCCTCCACGCCGGCGTCCCGGTAGTAGGCCAGTTCCTCGCCCCAGATCTGGAGCTTGGAATAGGGCAGCATGTTCTCGGCCAGGTTCCAGTTGTAACCCCGGTAGAGCATGGGGTTGCCCTGGCGCCGGGCCAGAGCCGCCCACTGGTCGAACACCGCCCGATAGAGGGGCTGGCTGCGCGACGCGCCGTCGGTCAGGCCGTGGTAGCGCGAGAAATTGATCGGCGCGAAGATCACCGCCACTCGGGGGTCGGGCGTGTAGCGTCTCGGATAACCCCCGTGCGCGGCGTAGGAATAGAAGCCGAGGTGGACGTTCGGGTAGTCCGGGCCCAGCGCCGCCAGCACGTCGTTGGCCAGCTTGACCAGCAGGTCGGTCTGGTCGGGCTCGCCGGTGATCGGGTCGAGCGCGCCAGAACCCGCCGCTGCTGACTCCGGCGAGACCGAATAGCCGGCCGTGTCGGCGGGTCCGATGGGAAAGCCCACGGTCCTGTCCTTGGGCCAGCCCTTTTTCTCGAAGGTCTCCCGGATGTCCTGAGCCATCATCGCGACGATGCGCGGGTCGGTGGTTTCGATCTGCGGGCCCTTGCGCACCAGGCGCCCGTCCGCGTCGCGCCGCAGAGCGTAGAGGGTCGGGTCGGCGTCGAAGGCCGTCTTGTGCCGCTTGACGAAGGCGGGCCAGTAGTGGCCCGCCGTCTGGGCGGAGACGGGCTGATAGACCCCGGCCCGCTGGCGGCGCAGCCAGACCTCCATCCGGGCCCTGTCCTCCTTGGTCACCGTATCGGCCCCGCCCCGGTACCAGAGCCGGCGCATGGAGAAGTCGGGCCGCTGGCTCTCGTCGAGGGGCCGCAGGGCCACGGTCGCCCGGCGCGGAATAACCTCGCCGATCTCGCCCGGCATCACCCAGTCCACCCCCAGCTTCTCGAGCACGGCGTAGACGCCGAACAGGGTCGCCTGGTCGCTCTCCCCGCCGATCAGCAGGGTCTTGCCCCTCGTCAGCAACCGGAACCCTTCGCGCGAGGGCGTGACCCCCTTCGGCGCCGCGCCCATCTTCACGGCCAGGGCGCCGAGCACCACGGCCGGACCCTTCACCGCCCTGGGATCGGAGGTCCGGACCACCTCCAGCGTCGCGCCCGACATCTTTCCGAGGTGGTAGTTGAGCTCCTCGGTGGAGGTGTCCAGCCCGTCCGACGGCTCAAGATAGATGCGCGCCATGGGACGGCCGTCCCGCACCAGGGTCTGGGCGAGGACGGTGGTCGGCGCGAGGGCCAGCAGCAGCGCCAGCAGGGTTGCCAGTCTCATTGCCTCTCCAGCATCCGTTCCAGCGTCGCCAGTTCATCGGCCTCCCGCGCGGGCTTGTCCCAGCGGATGCGGCTGATCCGAGGAAAGCGCATGGCCACGCCGCTTTTGTGGCGGGTCGAGCGCTGCAGGCCCTCGAAGGCGACTTCCAGCACAAGGCCGAAGTCCCAGGTCGCCTTCACCGACCGCACCGGGCCGAACCGCTCCAGCGTGTTGTCACGCACGAACTTGTCGAGCTGTTTCAGCTCCTCGTCGGTGAAGCCGAAGTAGGCCTTGCCGACGGGGGTCAGGGTCCGGTCGCCGGCCGCGTCCTCGCGCCAGACCCCGAAAGTGAAGTCGCTGTAGAAGCTCGATCGCCTGCCGTGGCCGCGTTGGGCGTACATCAGCACCGCGTCGATCAGGTGCGGGTCGCGCTTCCATTTGAACCACGGTCCCTTGGGGCGCCCGGCCTCGTAGAGGCTGTCCCAGCGCTTGAGCATCAGCCCCTCGGCGATGCGCGGATCACCCTCCGGCGGCGCGGCGCGCAGCGCCGAAAGCTGTTCCCAGGTCTCGAACGGCTGCAGCGGCGAGAGGTCGATCCGGGGGCTTTCCACTCCCGAAACGAAGGTTTCCAGCCGTTTCCGCCTTTCCGCGAACGGAAGGCCGCGCAGATCGTCCTCGCCGTCCAGCAGCAGATCGTAGGCCCGGATCCCGGCCGGGAAGGCCTTGAGCATCTTCGCGTCGACGCTCTTGCGGTTCAGCCGCTGCTGCAGGTCGCCGAACGCGCCGACGGCGCCGTCCCGCATGACCAGCAGCTCGCCGTCCAGCGCGCCGTCGAAGGCCATGGCCTCCAGCACGTCGGGGAAGACGTGGCTGATATCGTCGCCGGTGCGGGTGTAGAGCCGCTTCTCGCCCCGTTCGCTGACAGCCTGGACGCGGATGCCGTCCCACTTCCATTCGGCGGCGTAGTCGGCGGGATCGAGCCTGGCGAAGTCGACGCCCTCGTCGATGGCCTGGGCCAGCATCACCGACCGGAAGCGGCCCGGATGGTCGGCGCTCGGCCGCTCCGACCGGCCCTCGAGCCAGGCGAACAGGTCGTCGTAGGGCGGGGCGAGCGCGTGCCAGACCTCTTCCACCTCCGGAACCGCCACCCCGCCGAAGTCGGCGCAGGCCTGTTTGGCGAGGCGGGTGGAGACCCCCACCCGCAGACCGCCGGTCAGAAGCTTCAGCAACGCCCAGCGGCCGTCGGCGTCCAGCGCGTCCAGCCAGCCCTCGATCAGCGGCTGGACCTGCCCCCGCGTGGCGGTGCGCAGGGCCTCGACCACCTCGGACAGGTCCGGCTCGCGGTTGGCGCCGGGTTTCGCGGGCCAGACCAGGGCGACGGTCTCGGCCAGGTCGCCGACATAGTCGTAGGACCAGCGAAACAGCACCGGGTCCATCCGCGCCTCGACCGCCTTGCGGATCGCGGCCGGCTTGGCGGCGGAGAAGCTCAGGGAGCCGGTCAGCGCGGCCAGCGCCCAGCCCCGGTCAGGGTCGGGCTGTTCGGCGAGAAAGTCGCGCACCAGCCGCAGTTTCGCGTTCCGCGAGGCGGTGAACGACAGGTCGTCGAGAAGGCGGGCGAAGGCGCGCATCGTTGGTGAATGTAGCGATGACCCGGAGGTTTCGTCTCGTTGCGGATGCCGGGGCGGGAGAGTGCTAGACTGCGCGCCAGAAGGAGACCTCCCCATGTCCGACGACCTCATCTTCCGCGCGGGCCGCACGGCGGTGATCACCGGGGCCGCGAGCGGCATCGGACTGGCGGCGGCGCGGCGCTGCGCGGCGGCGGGGATGACGGTGGTGATGACCGATATCGCCGATGACCTGGCCTCCGCCGCCTCCGGGACGGCGGCGCTCGGCGGCAGGGTCGAGGCGCAACGGCTCGACGTCACCGACTTCGCGGCCGTGCAGGCGCTGCAGCAGGACGTGTTCCGCCGTCACGGCGACGTCGCGCTGCTGATGAACAACGCCGGCCGCAGTGTCCCCTCGCAACCGTTCGGCGCGCTCGACGCCTGGCGGAAGACTTTCGACGTCAACTTCTGGGGCGTGGTCCACGGCGTCCAGGCCTTCACCCAGGCCATGGTTGACCAAGGCGCGCCGGCGCGGATCGTCAACACCGGCTCCAAGCAGGGCATCACCAACCCGCCGGGCAATCCCGCCTACAACGCCACCAAGGCGGCGGTGAAGTCGCTGACCGAGAGTCTGCAGCACGGGTTGCGCAACATCGAGGGCGGCCAGGTCACCGCCCACCTGCTGATCCCGGGCTTCACCTACACAGGCATGATCAAGGCGTGGATCCCGAAGAAGCCGCCCTCGGCCTGGACCGCCGAGCAGGTCGTCGAGGAAATGGTCCGGGCGCTCGCGGCGGGCGATTTCTACATCCTCTGCCCGGACAACGAGACGCCGCGCGAGATCGACGCCGCGCGGATGGCCTGGAACGCGGACGACATCGCGCGCAACCGCCCGGCGCTCTCGCGCTGGCATCCGGACTACGCCGCGGCTTTCGCCGACTACATGGCGAAGGGCTAGCCGGCGGCGAGGACCCGCTCGACCTCTTCCGCCGAGCCCAGCACCACGGCGATGCGCTGGTGCAGGCCGGTGGGGACGATGTCGAGGATGTCGGTGGTCACGTCGGTGGCCCGGCCCCCGGCCTGTTCGACCAGCAGCGCCATCGGGGCGCCCTCGTACATCAGGCGGAGCTTGCCGGGCTTGGACGGGTCGCGGGCGTCGGCCGGGTACAGGAACACCCCGCCCCGCACCAGGATGCGGTGGACGTCGGCGACCATCGAGGCGATCCAGCGCATGTTGTAGTTCTTGCCCCGCGGTCCGGTCTCGCCGGCCAGGCAGTCCTCGATGTAGCCCCGGATCGGCGGCGCCCAGTGGCGCATGTTCGACATGTTGATGGCGAACTCCTTGGTCGCCCTCGGGATCGTCATCGCGTCGTGAGTCAGCCGCCAGGCGCCGCTGGCCGGGTCCAGCGTGAAGCCCACGACGCCGCGCCCAAGCGTCAGCACCAGCATCGTCTGCGGGCCGTAGAGAGCGTAGCCCGACGCGATCTGCGCCCGGCCCGGCTGCAGGAAGTCGGCCTCGACCAGGGCGCGGCCGGCGGCGGGGGAGGGCAGCACCGAGAAGATGGTCCCGACCGAGACGTTGACATCGACGTTGCTGGAGCCGTCCAGCGGGTCGAACAGCACCAGGAAGGCGCCGTCGTTCGGCGTCACGCTGGAGGCCACGAAGGTCTCCATTTCCTCGGACGCGACCCCGGCGACCCAGGGCGTGGCGGCGTAGGCGTCCAGCAGCAGGTCGTTGGTGATGACGTCCAGCTGCTTCTGCTCTTCCTGTTGCACGTTCTCCTGGCCGGCCGAGCCGAGCTGGTCGGCAATGGCCCCGGCGGCGACGGCGCGGCTGATGACGGCGCAGGTCTCGGCCATGCGCGTGACCACGTCGGTCAGGCCCTCGGAAGCGCTGTGCTTGGCCAGGTAGTCGGTCAGGGTCAGCCGCATCGGCTCGTCGGTCCGTATCGATTGTCAGGGATGGGGCTTCTTAAACGAGCGGGCGCGTCGGACCTAGCCCCGAGGATCCGGCCTCAGTTTTCCTCCTCGTCATCGTAGCCGACCAGCGCCAGCGCCCGGGCCGGCTGGCCCCGCAGTTCGCACCAGCGCAGCAGGGCCTCCTCGCGGCCGTGGGTGATCCAGACTTCGCCGGGCGAGAGCTCGGCGATGGTTTCGGTCAGCTCGTCCCAGTCGGCGTGGTCGGAGATGACCAGCGGCAGCTCGACGCCGCGCTGCCGGGCCCGGGCGCGGACCCGCATCCAGCCGGAGCAGAAGGCGCTGACCGGGTCGGCGAAGCGGCGGCTCCAGCGGTCGGCCAGGGCCGAGGGCGGGCAGACCACGATCTCGCCCGGCAGTTTGCCGCTCGCCTCCCCGGCATGGGCGAGCGGGCCCAGATCGACGCCATGGCGCTCGTAGAGGGCGTTCAGGCCTGTGAGGGCGCCGTGGACATGGATCGTCCGGTCCCATCCCGCTTCCCGCAACAGGGCGATCACCCGCTGGGCCTTGCCCAGGGCGTAGGCCCCGACCAGATGCGTGCGCTCCGGAAACCGCTCGATCGACCTGAGCAGGCGCGCGACCTCGTCGGCGGCGTCCGGGTGGCGGAACACCGGCAGGCCGAACGTCGCCTCGGTGACGAACAGGTCGCAGGGGACAGGCTCGAACCGTTCGCAGGTCGGATCGCGACGGCGCTTGTAGTCGCCCGAGACCACGGCGGTGAACCCCTTCCAGCGGATCACCGCCTGGGCCGAGCCCAGCACATGGCCGGCCGGGACGAGGCTGATCTCGACGCCGTCCCGCGCCAGGGTCTCGCCCCACGCCAGGCCCGCCCGACCCGTCGCGAAGTCGTCGCCATAGCGGCAGGCCATGATGTCGAGGGTCTGGGTCGTGGCGGCGACATGGCCATGACCGGCCCGCGCATGGTCGGCATGGCCATGGGTGATCACCGCCCGCGGCACGGGGCGCACGGGGTCGATGTAGAAGTCTCCCGGCGGGCAGTAGAGGCCGGCTGGAGTCGGACAAAGCAGGCTCTCGGGTTTCACCATCTGGATATGGGAACGCCTCGCGTCTAAACCGGGTGCATGAGTGATCATCTCGACGCCATGCGCAACTTCGTCCAGGCCATGAACCAGGGCAGCCCGCACGCCATCGCCCTGAAGATGGAGACCGTGGCGCTCGACCGCGAGGGCGCGACGCTGCGGGTGCCCTACGACGAGAAGCTGATTGGCGATCCGGAGACGGGCGTCATCGCCGGGGGGGTGGTGACGACCCTGCTCGACCACGCCTGCGGCCAGGCGGTTCACACCGGGCTCACCGAGTTCAAGACCATCGCCACCCTGGACCTGCGCATCGACTACATGCGGCCGGCGGAGCCCGGCAAGGACATCTACGCCAGGGCCCACTGCTACAAGGTGACCCGGTCGGTGGCCTTCGTGCGGGCCGTGGCCTACGACGACAATCCCGACGATCCCGTGGCGGCCGCCCAGGCGGCCTTCATGCTGGATTCCAGCAGTGGCCGTGGTTTCGGCGCCAACCTCAAGGACAGGAAGCCGCGCAAATGAGCGATCCGTCCGAACCGGTCAGCGCGATGCTGGCCCGCATCCCCTACGCGCAGTTCCTGGGCATGAAGATCGAACTGGCCGGCGACGAGATGACCGCCGTTCTGCCGTTCGGAAACCACATCGTCGGCAATCCCACCCTCCCCGCCATCCACGGCGGGGTGCTCGGCGCCTTCATGGAGATGACGGCTCTGGCGCAGCTGCTGCTGACCGAGGGCCAGGCGCGCCAGCCGCGGGTGATCGATGTGTCCATCGAGTACCTGCGCTCGGGGCGCCCGCTGACCACCTACGCCCGCGCCGAAATCAAGAAGGTCGGCCGCCGGATCGCCAACGTCCATGTCGAGGCCTGGCAGGACCGCCGCGCCGCCCCGATCGCCGCCCTGCGCGGGCATTTCCTGGTCACCCCGACGGAGGGATAGCGCCTCTCCCCGTCTGTCATCCCGGAAGGCCGAAGGCCTATCCGGGCCCAGCCGATGCCGCGCGAACCCTTCTGGGTCCCGGCTCTCCGCGTTACACGCTCCGGCCGGGATGACAGTGATTGATACCCCCAAACATTACATCCAAGTAATCGTGCGCACCTGAACCTTAAACATAGGTCATGACGCAGACTTAATGGGTATTCGTCGCGGCCTTCTCCTATATCGACATCACCGGACGCGCTCTTCCGCGCCCAACTCGATCCAAGGGGACTAACCGATGACCGTTTCCAAGTTCAGCAACCTCGCCAGCCTCGCCCTCGCCAGCCTGCCGCTGTTCGTCATTCTCGCCGCCATCAACGCGAGCCAGGTCGTTGGCGCCGCCGGCCTGTGACCGGCGACGCAACGCTCCGCCGGGCCTGATCCTCCTCCCCCCAGAACCCGGGTCAGGTCCGGCGGAGTCCTCACGCGATACGTCGCGTAACCAGAAGTGACCCTGAAAGGCCTCCCGTTCTGGAGGCCCTTTTGTTATCGGCGGACATGCAAAGTCCCGCCGCTGTGATCTTCGACTGTGATGGCGTCCTGGTGGACTCCGAGATCCTCGCCATCGAGGTGGAGATCGCCTTGCTGGCCGAATACGGCCTGACCTATGCACCAGCCGACTACCACCATCGCTTCCTCGGCCTGAACGACGCCGCCTACCAGGCCGCCCTCGATCTCGACGCGCGGGATCGGACCGGCCGGCCGCTGGCGGCGGATTTCCTGCACCGCGCCCACACCCAGCGCTGGGACGCCTGCCAGACACGCCTGGTCGAGGTGCCCGGCTGCGCCGCCGCCGTCTCCGCCCTGGGTCTGCCCAAGGCGGTGGCCAGCTCTTCCGGCGCGGACTTCCTGCGCGAGAAGCTGCGCCTGACCGGCCTGCTCGCCGCCTTCGACCCGCATGTCTATTCCGCTGACCTGGTGGAACGGGCCAAGCCGCACCCGGATATCTTCCTGCACGCCGCTCATCGGCTGGACATCGATCCCGCCCGCTGCCTGGCCATCGAGGACAGCGTCAACGGCGTCCGCGCCGCGCTGGCGGCGGGGATGACCGTCTGGGGCTTCTCCGGCGGCGGTCACGTGGACGCGCACGGCGCCGCGCGCCTGGCCGAGGCCGGCGCTCACGAGGTGGTGGAAACCTGGGCTGAGGCGGCACAGCGGTTCGCGGGGTTCTAGGCACGTTCCATTGCTCCGTCATCCTCGCGCTCGTCGCGAGGACCCATGCGTG
>JAUSPV010000257.1 GCA_030652755.1 Caulobacter sp.
ACGGCCTTGGTGGTGTTGCCGACGGCGTCCAGCGCGTCGGTGGTGACGCGAACTTCCGACGGAAGTCCGGCCATCTCGGCGATGCCGCCGGCGTTGTCCGTCACCGGGCCGAAGGCGTCGAGGGCGACGATGAAGCCGGCCAGCGACAGCATGGCGGTCACGGCGATGGCGATGCCGAACAGGCCGGCCAGACCGTAGGCGACGATGATGCCGCCGATGATCACGATGGCCGGAGCCGCGCAGGCTTCCAGCGACATGGCCAGACCCTGGATCACGTTGGTGCCGTGACCGGAGACCGAGGCCTGGGCGACCGACTTCACCGGGCGGAAGCCGGTGCCGGTGTAGTATTCGGTGATGACGACGATCAGGGCCGTGATGACCAGGCCGACGATCGAGCACCAGAACAGTTCCATGGCGCCGTAGGCCTTGGCTTCGAGCGCGCCGTAGGGCGTGAACTCGATCGGGCCGCTGAGCAGCATCGGGAACAGGAAGTAGAGGCCGATGGCCGACAGCACGCCGGTGACGATGAGGCCCTTGTAGAGGGCGCCCATGATGTTCTGGCTCTTGCCGAGGCGGACGAAGAAGGCCCCGATGATCGAGGTGACGATGCCGACGGCGCAGATCGCGAGCGGCAGAACCATCATGTTGGCGGTGAGCGCCGCATCGGCGCGGAAGAAGATGGCGGCCAGGACCATGGTGGCGACCGTGGTCACCGCGTAGGTCTCGAACAGGTCGGCGGCCATGCCGGCGCAGTCGCCGACGTTGTCACCGACGTTATCGGCGATGACGCCCGGGTTGCGGTCGTCGTCCTCGTCGAAGCCGAGCTCGTTCTTGCCGACCATATCGGCGCCGACGTCGGCGGCCTTGGTGAAGATGCCGCCGCCCAGACGCGCGAAGATCGAGATCAGCGACGCGCCGAACGCGAGGCCGGTCAGCGCCTTGATGATCTCGCGGCGCTCGGCGACCTCGGTGAGGTCATAGCCGGCGAGCGCGGTCAGGTAATAGTAGTAGCCGGCGATCGCGATGAGCGCGAGGCCCGCGACGAGCAGGCCGGTCACTGCGCCC
>JAUSPV010000264.1 GCA_030652755.1 Caulobacter sp.
CGGCGCACATGGCGCAGGGCTCCAGCGTCACCACCAGCGTCAGGCCGGTGAGCCGGTAGTTGCCCAGCCTGGCCGCCGCCAGGCGCATGGCGGCGATCTCGGCGTGGGCGGTCGGGTCGTGCGCGCCGATAGGGCCGTTGCCGGCCACGGCCAGCACCTCGCCGGTCGCCGGGTCGAGCACCACCGCGCCCACGGGCGTCTCGCCCGCCGCAGCGGCGGCATGGGCGGCGTCCAGGGCGATTCGCATGGCGTCGATGTCTGAAAGAGGCGTCACGTGGCGAAGTCCGGCGATCTGTGCTTATAGAACCCCATCTCGCCGGGAGGCGACATGATCCTTTGCCAGGAGCCGGCCCGATGCCCGACGACCGTTCCCCCGACACCTCCGATCAATCCGACCACGAACGCGTCGCCAAGGTGCTGGCCCGGGCGGGCGTCGCCTCGCGCCGCGAGGTCGAGCGCCTGATCGAGGCCGGCCGCGTGGCCATCAACGGCGATGTGCTGACCACCCCCGGCGTCAAGGTGATGCCCGGCGACATCGTCACGGTTGACGGCGAGGTGGTCGGCGGGCCCGAGCCGGTGCGGCTGTTCCGCTATCACAAGCCGGTCGGACTGCTGACCAGTCACAACGACCCCAAGGGCCGGCCGACGGTGTTCGAGGCCCTGCCAGAGGGCCTGCCGCGCGTGATCTCCATCGGCCGCCTCGACGTGGCGTCCGAGGGGCTGCTGCTGCTGACCAACGACGGGGAGCTGTCGCGGGCGCTGGAGCTGCCGCAGACCGGCTGGATCCGCCGCTATCGCGCCCGGGCCTTCGGCTACGCCACCCAGGAGCGGCTCGACACGCTCAAGGACGGCGTCACCATCGAGGGCGTCCGCTACGGCCCCATCGACGCGCATCTGGACAAGGCGACGGGCGACCGCGACGGCGCCCGCAACGTCTGGATCACCGTCACCCTGACCGAGGGCAAGAACCGCGAGGTGCGCCGCGTGCTCGAGTCCATCGGCCTGAAGGTCAACCGCCTGCTGCGCCTCAGCTACGGCCCCTTCTCGCTGGGCGACCTGGGCGCCGGCGAGGTCGAGGAGGTCGGCCCCCGCGTGATCCGCGAGCTGCTGGCCGACTACATTCCGGCCGACAACATGCCCAAGGGAGCGGCCGTGCAGTTCAAGGGCGCGCGCGGTCCCGGCCGCCGCCGTCCCTCCGGCGAGGCCGGCGGCACGCCGCACGAGGCGACGGCTCCGAAGCCTCAGCGTCGCGGCCCGCGCCCCGGCCAGGAGACCGGCGAGCTGAAGGGCGACCGCCAGCCCAAGAAGGCCGGCTGGGCCAAGGCCAAACCCAAGCCGCCCGGCGGCCTGCGCACGCCCAAGAAGCCGGGTGAAGTGAAGAAGAAGTGGGTCGAGACCCCGACGAGCGCGCGGCCGGTGGCGGCGCAGCGGGACCGAGTCGACAACCCGTATGCGAAAAAGCCGGCGGGCAAGCCTGGGCCGAAGTTAACGAACAAGCCCCCAGGGCCCCGTTCGACAGGAGCCAAGCCTCGGAGCTAGATGAAAGGGCGGTGACCCTCTTTTCCAAGGCGCCAACGAACGTACCCGATCTATCGAAAAGCGACGAGCCAGCGCCCCCGGCTCGTACACCTCAAACGAAAAACCCAATCGCTCGAAAGGCGATGCTGGCTTCAAGGCAGCCTAAAGTCGATTGGTATACATACGGGGGAATCCCCGAACCTATAGTCGCGTCCGCTTGCGGGGAAAATGCTGAAGTTTTTGCTTAGTTCAATCGCATATTCTGCGAATTTGTATGATGACTTCTCTTCGTACAGCGACCTACAGTTTGAAACATTTCCATCTATATCAACAAGGCACTTAAGGAGAACTTTGCTTTCAACTTTGTCCGCGAGTGCTCGCGGAGGATAGTATGCTTCGATCTGAGACGGCTGTGGCTTTGTCTTCCACTTCATACTGCGTGAAGCCTCTGAGCATGCCCGCTCGATTTCTAGGTCCGCTCCCCAAGGCTCGTTGTCTCGCCAGTCGGCAACTTCCGGCGGCGGCAACATAGCTGTTTCTTCGTCGCGTGGCCTTCGGACGGGAGCGGCCGCAGTTAGCTCGACAACTGACTTCGCTCTCACCGCCCGATCTTTAGACTCCACGCCATCGGCCACAGACGGGTCGGCGTTATCAGTAGAGTCCCTTGCTGAGGTAGGCGGGTGAGTGAGCACTGCCGCTGATTGCTCGCGTTTTGGTTGGGGCGGAGGAATCAATCCAAACGCCACTCCGATGTTCGTCAAGTTGGATAGGAAAGCTACACTGCCGGTGATGACGGCAAATGCGAACACGGCTGCCGGCCAGTATCGCCGCCATCTATCCATAGCTGTCACCCCGCCTTCTGCGACAGGCATTTCTGGTCGAGTCTTTCGGAAAATCAACCATGGATGACGCCGCCCTTTGGCGCGGCGACTTGGTCCAACTAGCTCACCGCAGCTTCATCGCTCATTTCCTTCCCGCAACCTCTTCGCCAACCGGCCGGTCCGCCGCCAGACCGTGACCACGCACCCGGCCGCGATGACCGCCAGGGCGATCAGCATCGTTTCGCCGCGCCAGCCCCAGAGCGGCTCGGCCATCGAGACCAGGCAGGCGACCGTCAGGGCGAACATGCGGTGCGGCTTGGCCATCGGGCCGGAGAAGTCGGCGGCAAAGCCCAGGCCCCGGCCGAGCTCGCGCACATAGGCGGTCAGCACGGCCAGCACCGTGGCCATCCAGCCCAGCCAGGCGCCATGGTCGAGGCCGGCGGCGACGACGCCATAGCCGGCCGCGACCAGGAACAGGCCGTCGGCGATGCGGTCGGGCAGCTCGTTCCAGATCGGACCGGCCGGCCCGCCCCGACCGTGCTCCACCGCCACCATGCCGTCGAGCATGTTGGCCAGCAGCCGCAGCTGGATACAGACCGCCGCCAGCAGCAGCCAGGCGATGCGGCCGCCGCCCTCGACGCTGCCGCTGACACCCAGCGCGGCGGCGCCCAGCATGGCGAAGGCGACCGAGGTGAAGGAGATGGCGTCGGGGCTGACCCCCGCCTTGCCGAGCGCCGTGGCGAGCGCGGCGGCCCAGCGGGCGGAGCGGGTCTTCAACGGGCGGCGGTTCTCAGGAGTCTCGGTCATGCGGCGGTCCGGCGGGCCCGGACGAGGCCGGCGTTGTAGACGATGGCGTAGAGGGTCGAGACCGACCAGGGCACGGCGATGGTGGCGATGACCTCCGGCGTGCCGATGGCGGTGTGAACCAGGAGAAGCAGGGTCAGGATCGAGCCGGCCGTGATGGCCGGCGGGACCGCCCAGGCCAGCGCGCCCTGCAGCCGGCCGTCGAGCGCTTCCAGCGTCTTCTTCAGCACGCCGGTCAGGGCGCCGGAGAGAATCCCCTGGACCAGGGCCGGCAGCCAGGCGCCGGCCAGGCCGTGCTCGCGGTTGGCCAGCAGCGCCCAGCCGCCCATGGCGAGAAAGCCGAAGGCGATGTGGACCAGGCTCGATTTCAGCAGGCGTTCCATGCGACGGAGCCTTGACCGGAACGCCGCGCTCGGCAACCTCCGTTCAGCGGCGCGGCTATTCGGCGGAGACAGGGCCCTGGACATCATCACGCGCTTCCTGTCGGCGCAGCCGCCGGCCCTGATCTGGGGCCTGGCCGCCGTGGGCGGCGTTCTGGCGCTGGGCGCGGCCATCGCCGGCCTGCTGACCGTGACCCGCCGCGGCAAGGACTACACCGAGCTGCGCCAGCGGATCGCCAGCTGGGTGATCATGATCGGGCTGCTGGCGGCGGCGCTGCTGGCCGGCTGGCAGGCCACCGTGCTGCTGTTCATGGTGGTGTCGTTCATCGCCCTGCGCGAGTTCCTGTCGCTGGCCCCGACCCGGCGCGAGGACCGGCTGATCATCCTGGCCGCCTATCTGGCCATCCCGGTCAACTACGCCTTCGTGGCGCTGGACATCTACGGCATCTACCTGGTGCTGATCCCGGTCTACGCCTTCCTGATCACGCCGTACCTGATGGCGGTGATCGGCCAGACGCGCGGTTATCTGTCCAGTGTGGCGATGTTCCACTGGGGTCTGATGACCTGCATCTACAACATCGGCTACGTCGCCTTCCTGATGCGGACCTCGGACGCCGACCTGCCGGCTGGCGCCGCGGGGCTGGTCTTCTTCCTGCTGGTCGCCACCGAGTTCAACGACGTCGCGCAGTACGTCTGGGGCAAGCTCCTGGGCCGCCACAAGATCATCCCCAGGGTCAGCCCCAACAAGACCTGGGAGGGCTTCCTCGGCGGCTGGCTGTCCACCGCCGCCCTGATCTGGTTCGCCGGGCCGCTGTTCACCCCGCTGGAGGGCCTGGGGCTGGCGATCGTGGCGATCGTGCTGCCGGTGGCGGGCTTCGCCGGCGACGTGACGATGAGCGCCATCAAGCGCGACATCGGGGTCAAGGACACCTCGCACCTGATCCCCGGCCACGGCGGCATCCTGGACCGCATCGACAGCCTGACCTTCACCGCGCCGATCTACTTCCATCTGCTGGCCTACTTCGCGCTGGAGTCGTTCTGATGATCCGCTGGCTGCGCTGGCTGCTGCTGCTGCTGATCGTGCGGCCGATCGCGAGGTTCCTGACCGGGGCGGACGTCACCGGCCGCCAGCATCTGCCGCTGAGGGGCCCGGCCATCGTGGCGGCCAACCACAACAGCCACATGGACACCCTGCTGCTGCTCAGCATCTTCCCCAGCGCGGCGGTGATGCGGGTGCGGCCGGCGGCGGCGGCGGACTATTTCCTCAAGGACCCGGTGATCGGCTGGTTCTCGCGCCACATGATCGGCATCGTGCCGGTGGCGCGCGACAAGGTCGGCAGCGGCGAGGACGTGCTGGCTCCGGCCCGCGAGGCGCTGGCGGCCGGCGACATCATCGTCGTCTTCCCGGAAGGCACGCGCGGCGACGCCACCGACGAGATGGCCCGCCTCAAGAGCGGAGTCGCCCGGCTGGCGGAGGCCTTTCCCGAGGCGCCGGTGACGCCGGTCTGGATCCAGGGCGCCGGACGGGTGCTGCCCAAGGGCGAGATCATCCCTGTGCCGATGAACTGTGCGGTGCTGATCGGCGAACCGGTGCACTGGCATGGGCGGCGCACGGAGTTTATGGACGGCCTGCGCGACGCCCTGCTCAAGCTCAAGGAGCAGGCTCCGCCGCTGCGGTGGAGTTGAGCCCTTGCGTATCGTCTCGGGCGGCCTGCGGGGCCGCAACCTGATCACCCCCGACGGCCAGGGCACGCGGCCGACGTCCGATCGGGCGCGGCAGGCGGTATTCAACATCCTCGAGCACGCCGCCTGGGCGCCCGAGCTGCAGGGCAAGCGGGTCATGGACCTGTTCGCCGGCTCCGGCGCGCTGGGCTTCGAGGCCATCTCGCGCGGCGCGGCCTTCTGCCTGTTCGTCGAGACCGACGAGGCGGCGCGCGGGGCGATCCGCGAGAACATCGACGCGCTGGGCCTGTTCGGCGCCACCCGCATACACCGCCGCGACGCCACCGACCTGGGTCTGCGCCCGGCCAGCGCCGGCGAGCCCTTCGACCTGGCCTTCATGGATCCGCCCTATCGCCAGGGCCTGGCCGAGCGGGCGCTGGCCGGCCTGGCCGAGGGCGGCTGGCTGAAGCCGGGGGCCCTGGTGCTGGTCGAGCGCGGCAGCGACGAGGCCGACCTGTCGGCGCCGGGCTATGAGGTGCTGGACACCCGCGACTACGGCGCCGCGCGGGTGAGCTTCCTGCGGCTGACGTAAGGCGAGACGGTCCGAAGACCTGAAGCGATCACGCCCGGTATTTGCGACGACTTGGGCGCAACCTTAGTTCCTCCGGGCCGTTACGACGGCAGCCACGCCGACTCCCGCCCTCCCGGCGGGCCTGGGCAGCACGCGCGATCGGTCGCGCCCGCGGCCCGAACTGGAGATTTCCCGCATGACCAAGACCCACCTTCTAGCCGCCATCGCCGCCGGCGCCCTCACCTTCGCCGGCTCGCAGGCCGCCGCCCAGGGCTACCGCACCTCGCCGGCCCAGAGCCTCGGCAACAGCTGCGAAGACGTGCAGTCGCTCGACAGCGGCTATGTCACCGCCGTCTGTCGCACCAACGACGGCCGCTATCGCTGGAGCTCGATCTACTATCCCTACTGTCGCTCCGACCTGAGCAACCGCGACGGCGTGCTGTCCTGCGTCGGCGCTGAAGGTCGCGGCGGCGAGTACATCCAGCGTTCGGGCTCATCCTCGTCGGCCGGCGGACTGCAGGGCGCTATCATCGGCGCCATCGCCGGCGTGCTGCTGGGTGGCAACAACAACGACGGCGGCTCGCTCTACGCGCCCGGCTCGCGCTACCCGGCGTGGGGCGAAAGCGGCTACGGCGACCCGCGCTACGATCCGCGGTTTGGCGAACAGGGCTGGGGTTACGGCTCCTCGCGCGACCAGTGGGTGTCGATCAGCCGTCGCGGCGAGTGGCTGGAACGCCGCATCGTCCAGGGCGAGCGCAACGGCTCGCTGACGCGCGACGAGGCCTACAGCCTGCGCCGGGAGCTCTCGAGCCTGGTCGCCCTCGAGCGCCGCTACAGCGCCGGCGGCCTGTCCAACAGCGAACGCGCCGACCTGGACCGCCGTTTTGACAGCCTGAGCCTGCGCATCCAGATCGAGCGCCGGGACGACCAGGCCAGCTGGAGCTCGATCGGGGATCGCCGATCCAACCTCGAGGCCCGCATCAATGCCGGCGTCCGCGATCGCTCGCTGACCCAGGCCGAAGCCACGCGCCTGCGCGCCGACTTCCAGACCCTCGTCCGGCTGGAGGCCACCTACCGTCGCAACGGTCTGACCGCCGCCGAGCGCGCCGATCTCG
>JAUSPV010000277.1 GCA_030652755.1 Caulobacter sp.
GCCATGCGGGCGAAGGTCTCGCGGATGTCATGCGCCGAGGCCAGCGGGTCGGGATTGCCGTTGGGGCCCTCCGGATTGACGTAGATGAGGCCCATCTGCACGGCGGCCAGCGGGTTATCGAGCTCGCGCTCGCCCTTGTAGCGGGCGTCGCCCAGCCAGCTGTCCTCGGCGCCCCAGTAGACGTCCTCCTCGGGCTGCCAGATGTCCTCGCGGCCGAAGCCGAAGCCGAAGGTCTTGAAGCCCATGGTCTCCATGCCGACGTCGGCGGCGAAGATCATCAGGTCGGCCCAGCTGATCTGGTTGCCGTACTTGCGCTTGATCGGCCACAGCAGGCGGCGGGCCTTGTCGAGGTTGCCGTTGTCCGGCCAGCTGTTGAGCGGCGCGAACCTCTGGTTGCCCGTGCCCGCGCCGCCGCGGCCGTCGCCCGTGCGGTAGGTGCCGGCGCTGTGCCAGGCCATGCGCACGAACAGCGGGCCGTAGTGGCCGTAGTCGGCCGGCCACCAGTCCTGGGAGTCGGTGACCAGCGCCTGCAGGTCCTTGCGCAGCGCCTCGACGTCCAGCTTCGTCACTTCCTTGGCGTAGCTGAAGCCGACCGGCATCGGGTTCGAGGCCGGGGCGTGCTGGTGCAGGATGTTCAGGTTCAGCTGGTTGGGCCACCAGTCGCGGTTCGACCGGCCGCCGAAACTCGTGTGGAATCGAACGCCGTGCTTGAGCGGGCACTTCGACGTCGGTTCGACGATATCGCTTCCGTCCATGGTGTCTCTCCGTCCCTGACTTGTTGTGGGTCGAGCGCGACCGGGGGTGGTCCGCGACCTCGACAGCTTCAGCTTGTCATGGCGCTGTGATAACCAGAAGCACGAAGACCCAATCACCTTGATAGGCAACGCCTATGATGCGAGCCACCCCGCGATGAACCTGCGCGACCTCCGCTACCTGCTGGCCGTGACCGAGCACGAGCATTTCGGCCGCGCCGCCAAGGCCAGCGGCGTCAGCCAGCCGACCCTGTCGGTGCAGATCCGCAAGCTGGAAGACCAGCTGGGCGTCATCCTGTTCGAACGGTCCAGCAAACAGGCCGCCCCGACCGCCGCCTGCCTGCAGGTCATCGACCATGCCCGGGACGCGGTGGCCGCGACCGAGGCGCTGCTGGCCTCGGCCCAGAGCCTGCGCGACCCGCTGGCCGGCCGGTTCCGCATCGGCATCATCCCGACGCTCGCCCCCTACCTGCTGCCGCTGATCTTCGCGCCGTTGCGCGAAGCGCTGCCCGCGCTGGAGCCGGAACCGTGGGAGGATCAGACCGACGCCCTGCTCGAACGGCTGCGGAGCCACCAGCTGGACGCCGCCCTGCTGGCCACCGAGGTCGACGGCCCGGACCTGGTCAGCCGGGCGCTGTTCGACGAGCCCTTCCTCGCCGCCCTGCCGCCGGACCATCCGCTGGCGGCGCGGGCGACGGTGGCCGAGGCCGACCTGTCGCAGGACATCCTGGTGCTGTCGGACGGCCACTGCCTGCGCGACCAGGCGATGGAGGCCTGCGGTCAGACGGCGGCCCTTGGCGGCGCTCTACGCGCCTCCAGCCTGCCGACCCTGATGAACATGGTCGCGGCCGGCTACGGCACCACCCTGATCCCCGGTCTCGCCGCCGGCGCCGCCCAGGACGCCGGCCTGACGCTGCGTCCGCTGGAGGGCCGGCCGGGCCGCACCATCCGCATCGCCTGGCGGGCCCATTTCCCCCGCCGCATCGCGGTCGAGGCCATCGGCGACGTTATCGCCGAACGATTGAGCAGCTTCGCCCGCGGCGCGGCGGCGGGGGCCGTCTGACGCCCCCCGCGACACTCGGTGAAGACGGAGGGGGAAATCGTGGTTAGAAGAGTCGCCCGACCGACCGCGCCGGAGCAGCGATCCCCCGATGACTGACGCCCCCCGCCCCGACCGCCAGCGCGGCTTTCTCGGCTTTGTCGAGCGCGCCGGGAACCTGCTGCCCGACCCGACGATCATCTTCATCTACCTGATCTTCGCGCTGATGCTGCTGTCGGCGCTCGGCGCGGCGCTCGGCTGGCAGGCGTCCCTGCCCTATTCCGGCGAGAAGGCCCCGCAGTTCGCCGACCTCGCCGACGGCGTGCTGACCTATCGCGCCTCGAGCCTGTTCTCCGAGGAGAACATCGCCCGGCTGTTCACCGAGATGCCGCGCACCTTCGCCGGCTTCGCGCCGCTGGGTCTGGTGCTGACCATCATGATGGGCGCGGCGGTGGCCGAGCGGGCCGGGCTGTTCTCGGCCCTGATCCGCGCCTCGCTGCGCAACGCCAGCAAGAGCCTGCTGACCCCGATCGTGGCCATCATCGGCATGGTCTCGCACCACGCCTCGGACGCCGCCTACGTCGTGTTCATCCCGCTGGCGGCGATCATCTTCGCGGTGGCCGGACGCCATCCGCTGGCCGGCCTGGCGGCGGCCTTCGCGGCGGTGTCGGGCGGCTACGCCGGCAACGTCATGCCCGGCCAGATCGACGTGCTGCTGCTCGGCTTCACCCAGGAGGCGGCCCGCATCGTCGACCCGGCCTGGACCATGAACCCGCTCGGCAACTGGTACTTCATCCTCGCCATCGTCATCCTGTTCACCCCCATCGTCTGGTTCATCACCGACAAGGTGGTCGAGCCCCGGCTCGGACCCTGGGGCGGGGTGATCGACGCCGAGCTGCAGGCCGACCTCGACAAGGCCGACATCACGCCGGACGAGCGCAAGGGTCTGCGCCACGCCGGCCTGGTCGCCCTGCTGGTGGTCGCCGTCTTCGCCGCCTTGGCCCTGTGGCCGGGCTACACGCCCTTCATCGACGAGGACGCCGAGGGCACGGCCCGCCTGCAGCCGCTCTACGCCTCGCTGATCGCCGGCTTCTTCGTGCTGTTCCTGGCGACCGGCGCGGTGTTCGGCCGGGCGGTCGGGTCGATCAAGTCGCCCGGCGACGTGGTCGAGATGATGCAGCACGGCGTGCGGACCATGGCCCCCTACCTGGTCTTCGTTTTCTTCGCCGCCCACTTCGTGGCCATGTTCAACTGGTCGCGGATCGGGCCGATCATCGCCATCAACGGCGCCGAGGCGCTGCAGGCCATGGCCCTGCCGGCCGCGCTGCTGCTGGTCTGCGTGCTCTTGCTGTCGTCGTTCCTCGACCTGTTCATCGGCTCGGCCTCGGCCAAGTGGAGCGCGCTGTCCCCGGTCGTGGTGCCGATGTTCATGCTGCTGGGCATCAGCCCGGAGATGACCACCGCCGCCTACCGCATGGGCGACAGCTACACCAACATCATGACCCCGCTGATGAGCTACTTCCCGCTCATCCTGGCCTTCAGCCGGCGATGGGACGGCACGATGGGGGTGGGCTCGCTGCTGGCGCTGATGCTGCCCTACGCCCTGTGCTTCATGGTCGTGGGCATCGGCATGACCGTCGGCTGGGTGATGCTCGACCTGCCGCTTGGGCCGGGCGCGCAGGTGCACTACACCGCGCCATAGGGGCGGGCCGGCTGGCAGGGCCGAGGCCGAACCGCGCCAATGCCCGCCGCCCGCCTCGTCGCGCCTGCGCTCAATGCGAGAGCAGGACGGGAAGGCGCAGGTCGGCAAAGACACCCTTGGTCGCGCCGCCCAGGATGAAGTCCCGGATGCGTGAGTGACCAAACCCGCCCATGGCCAGCAGGGTGGCTCCCGACTCCAGCGCGCCCTCCTGCAGGGCTTCGGCGATCTTCCGGCGCCCGAGCGGGATAGTGTGAGTGAGGGCCGTAATGCCGCGTTTCTCCAGAGACGACGCCAGGGTCTGGGCGATCTGGCCGGCGAGCGGCTTCTCGTCCTGAACGGTCAGGACCGTTACGCGGCCGCCTTCCGGAAGCAGCGCCAGGGCGTCTCCCAGGGCGCGGGCGGCGACCCGGCTTCCATCCCAGGCGATCGCGAGATGGCTGACCGGGTCGGGGCCGGTTGACGGTGGCACGATGATCGTCGGCCTGCCGGATCCGAAGACAACCGACTGGGTCACGTCCTGGGGCGCGACACTGGCGTCGGACCAGGGAAGTATGGAGAGATCGTAGTAGCGCGCTTCATGGGCGGCGGCGTCGAAGACGGCGCCCAGGTCGACCTCGCGGCAGGTGATGTCCGGCGTGACGAGCGCCCCCGCCGCGGCCTGCACGAGTTCGCCCAGGCGGCGGCATTCAGCGCGACTGGTCTCTTCGGCCGTCCGCGCCAGACCCGGAACATCCAGAAGCAGGCCGCCGAGCGGCGAGGACAGACGCGGAATCTTCACGGCGTAGGTCGTCACATGCAGCGAACAGCCGAGGGACGCCGCGAAGCCGACGGCCGGTCGGATCGCCTCATCCGCCATGACGTTCGGATAGGTATTCAGAGGCATGAAGGCGATACGGGTCTTCGGCATGACGGCTCCTCATCAGGACTGAACCCCCTTGGGCGCCGGGCGAGGAAATCCGCCTTCGCCGCTACCCCGGGGACGCCGTCAACAACGCACAGGCCGCCAAACCCCGGCTTGATCCAGATCAACCAAACTTGACTAAACATCGTCATTCTACGCTCAACGTCACTCTCGGAGAGGATCCGCATGCCGAACGACCGATACCAGACCGTGCATGAGATTTCCGAGCGGCTCGAGGTGTCCGATGCGACCGTGCGGCTCTGGATCAAGTCCGGAGAGCTGCGCGCCGTTGACATCGGCAAGGGCTGGCGCATCGCCGACACCGATCTGGCGCGATTCCTCAAGGCGCGTGAGACGGCGCCGCGTGAGTAGGCCGGCAGAGGCGACGACGGTCCGCGGCAGACAGCCTCACCCCTCGCCCCACATCCGCAGCAGATTGCCGATCGTCTTGTCGAGGATCAGGGCCTCATGATCGGTCGCCGCGTCCCGAAGGCCCTCGAGGTCGAACAGGATTTCACGCTGGTCAGGACGGCGGACCAGGCTCTGGACCCAACCGACGCAGGCCAGCCGGACACCCGCCGTCACCGGCATGACCCGATGGAGCAGGCCGGTGGGATAGATGACCGCCGAGCCCGCGGGCGGCCGGAACGCGCGGCCGCCGGCCCCTTCGTCGATGAACAGGTCGCCGCCTTCGTAGCTGTCCGGGTCCGACAGGAACACCGTGAAGCTGACGTCGGTCCGCATCGGCCAGCTCTCGGAATCGAACATCCCGGCGTTGTCGGCGTGCAGCCCGTACTCGTGGTCAGGGCCGTAGCGAGAGAACATCAGGCTGGACCAGCGCGCCGGACGCACCAGGGTCCGCATGACCCGATGTCGCTCCAGGGCCAGCCGGATGCGTCGGCCCGAGGCGAGCACGGCGGGATCGTCGCCCCGCGCCTGTTCATTGCGCTTGACCCGCTCGGCGGCGGGACCGGCCGTCGCGCGGCCGTCCCGAAACTCCGCGCCGGCGAGGGCGTCGCGAACCGCCGACACATCGGCGGCGGCCAGAACCTCTTCAATGACAACCAAACGCGCCTCCCTGCGGTCGGCGACAGGCGCCGGCTCACGGTCAAGTCTAGCCGACCCCGGGGTCCCGGGGTCCAGAAAGTCATGTCCCGCGCCCGGTTCCGGCGCGCCGGAGCCTTGCTCCGCTGCGGAACGTCCCCCATGTTGGGGCTGCGGACCGGGCCCCTCTGGTTGCGACGCCTTACAGGCGTCTGCGGCGATGTCGGACGCATTACGATCTGAACCAGGGTCCGATCGCGCTGGGCGCGGTCAGCCCGCGATCATCTGAAGGGACCGCCCCATGCCACTCCTCCTTTGCCCGAACGACAACGGCCCGATGCAGACCGTCGAGCGGTCCGGCGTCCAGTTCGACATGTGCCCGACCTGCCGCGGCGTCTGGCTGGATCGCGGCGAGCTGGAAAAGCTGATGGCCGCCAGCGCCCAGGAAGCCGTGGCGGCCACGCCACCCCCGCCCCAGCCGCATGCCGCCCCCTACGCCCCGCCGCCGCGCCCGCAGGCGCCGCCGCAGGGCTACAACCCCGGCTACGGCGAACGGGGCGAGTACGGCGAGCGTGGCGAATACGGCGAGCGCGGCGAGGGCTACGGCGGCTACCGAAAGAAGCGCAGCTCGATCTTCGACATCTTCGACTGAGGCCTGCGCCCGGGGGACATGGTCCGTTGAGAGCCAGGACCTGCTCCCGATGGTGTCCGCGATCAGGCGCGCTTCGACGGGCGGCGTGTCGAAGGATGCGTGGCCGCGCCGCCCCTGGAGCACGATGCGGTCGGACGGAACCGTCCGACCGTCGAATCGTGCTCTAGAATCAAAAGTTTAGAGCCTGATTCAGGGTTCAGCCGATTCCATCTGAACCCATCAGGCTCTAGGCCGCCAGCGGCGCTTCGTGCCGGACGAGCCGGTCGACGACCAGCCGGCTGATCATCCTTCCTTCCAGAGGGAGAATGGCGTCCACGACGCTGCCGCCGTCCCGTTCGCAAACGGCGGGCGGCGCCTGCAGCTGGGCGGCGGAGACGTGGAAGGTCTCCTGCACGCTGTCGACCAGCAACCCGGCCAGCTTGTCGCCGCACTGGGCGACGACGATGACGTGGCGGCTGGTCGGCTCGGTCATCCCCAGATCCAGCTGGGCCGCCAGATCCAGCACCGGCATGACAATGCCGCGCAGATTGATCACGCCCTTGACGTAGGGCGGCGCGTGCGGAACCGGCGTCGCCGGGGTCCAGCCGCGGATCTCGCGGACGGCCTTTATGTCGACGCAGAATTCCACGTCCTTGACCACCAGGGTGATGACTTCGATGCGGTCGTCATCCCGCGCGAGCACGTCGATCAGGTCGGCGGCCATCAGAACTCTTCCCAGTCGGTGGCGGGCTTGACGGCGGCGGCCGCGCCAGAGCGACCGAAGGACGCCAGCCGCGCGCGGGCGGCGTGGACGGGATTGTCGTCCCTGGCGGCCGCGGGCGTGGAGGCCGCGGCCGGCCGGACGTTGGGCGCCGGGCGGCTGTTGGCATCGACCTCGAAGCTCGAGATCAGGGCGGCCAGACCCGCCGCCTCGCTTCGCAGACTGGCCGCGGCGGCCGTGGCCTGCTCAACCATGGCGGCGTTCTGTTGCGTGACCTGGTCCATCTGCGTGACGGCGTTGTTGACCTGCTCGATGCCGGCACGCTGCTCCTGCGAAGCCGCGGATATCTCGGCCATGATATCCGTGACGCGCTTCACCGACTGGACGATTTCCTCCATGGTCTTGCCGGCGGTGTCGACCAGTCTTGAGCCAGACTCCACCTTGGACACCGAGTCGGAAATCAGGCCCTTGATCTCCTTGGCGGCATTGGCGCTGCGCTGCGCGAGATTTCGCACTTCGGCCGCGACGACCGCAAATCCACGCCCCTGATCCCCGGCCCGCGCGGCTTCCACTGCCGCGTTGAGAGCGAGGATGTTGGTCTGGAACGCGATTTCATCGATCACGCCGATGATGTCGGCGATCTTGCGGCTGGCCTGGGTGATGCCGTCCATGGTCATCACCACTTCCGCCACTACTGAGCCGCCCTTGACCGCGACATCGGATGCCGAAGACGCAAGCTTGTTGGCCTGCTGTGCATTATCGGCATTCTGACGCACGGTTGCCGTCAATTCCTCCATGCTGGCCGCGGTCTCTTCGAGACTTGCAGCCTGCTCTTCGGTTCTCTGCGACAAATCGGTGTTGCCGGTAGCGATTTCGCGTGCGGCAGTGGTCAATGTCTGCGCCGTTTCCGACACCTCACCGATGATCGATGACATCGTGTCGAGCAGGCCGTTGACGCCCTCGCATAACTGGGCGATTTCACCTGTCTTGCCTTCCAGCGGGATGCGGTGACGAAGGTCATTTTCCTTTGCCGCGGTGACGACGTCCTGGGTCTGTGCAACGGCGGCCTGGAGAACTTCGGCTGCCTTGACCTGGGTGGTGATATCGGTGGCATATTTCACCACCTTGAACGGCTTGCCGTTCAAATCCATGATCGGGTTGTAAGAAGCCTGGATCCAGACTTCGACGCCGCCCTTGCCGATGCGCTTGTATTGCCCGGCATCGTATTCGCCGCGGCCGAGCCTTTCCCAGAACATGCGGTAGTCCGGGCTGGACCGGAACACCGGGTCGACAAACAGCGAATGGTGCTGCCCCTTTATTTCGGCGAGATTGTACCCGATCGTCTGACAGAAATTCTCGTTCGCGTTGAGAATCTTGCCGTCGAGCCCGAATTCGATCACGGCCTGGGCTTTGCCGATCGCGGCAATCTGCCCCTCGAAATCTGCCGCCGAGACGCGCGCGGCGGTCACGTCGGTCGCAATCTTGACGATCTTGACGACCCGCCCTGTTTCATCCTTCACCGGAGAATAGACAGCCTGAATCCAGACTTCGCTTCCTGCCTTGTTGAAGCGCTTGAAGATGTCACTGACCGCTTTTCCCGCATTCAGATCGCTCCAGAACTGGGCGTATTTTGGCGTAGCGGATTCGGCCGGATCGACGAAGGTGCGATGATGCTTGCCGGCAATTTCGTTAAGCTGATATCCCAACAGATCGATGAAGATCTGATTGGCCGTGATGACGACGCCGGCAGTATCGAACTCGATATAGGCATAATTCTCGTTGATCGCCGCAAAGAGCCCCCGCATGTTGTGGCGTTCGATTTCGGTCTCGGTGATATCGTAGCGAACCCCGAGGTAGCCTTTCGGCTTTCCGTTATTTCCCATGATCGGCGCAATCACGGCGTCCACATAATAGGGCGTGCCGTCCTTGGCGCGATTCTTGATGATGCCTCGGAACGGCTTGCCGCGGCCGATCGTGCTCCACAACTCCTTGAATACCTCCTTCGGCATATCCGGATGCCGGGTGGTGTTGTGCGGCTTGCCTATCAGTTCATCGCGCGGGTACTTCGACACCTCGAGGAATTTTTCATTGACAGTAAGGATGTCGCCCTTGAGATCGGAATATGACACAATACTGGTCGTATTCATGATGTCGGTGCGGATCTTGAGATCGGCAGCGTCTGCAGCGATCTTTTGCACGGCAGCCGTGACGTCCATGCCGACCACGATGATGCGCATGGGCTTGCTTTGGCCGTCAAGGGCCGCTGAGAAAGATGCCTGCAGCCAGACCTCCTTGCCTCCCTTACCGATCAGGCCGTACTGACCCGCCTCGGACTCGCCGCGTGCCAGCTTTTCCCAGAGCGTCCGGTATTCCGGGCTCTGGCGGTGAGACGGATCGACCAGGATCGAGTGATGCTGGCCCTTGATCTCCTCCAAAGCGTAGCCCAGCGCGGTCAGGAAGTTTGCGTTTGCATCCTCGACAATCCCGTCCAGCGACATTTCAATGATTGCCTGCGAGCGAACAATCGCATCCGCCATTCCGCGGAACTTGCGGTCAACGCCAGGTACCGCGTTGTTGCGATGATCTGCCGCCGGCTTCTTCTTGGCACGCGAAACTCTCGGCTTCGCGGCATCGCTGTCATTGTCTTGCGGGTTCTGAGCGTCCAGTTCGTGCATCATGATTTCCTCCTCAAGGGATTAATTGAATGGCGGGATTATCGAGTTCAGATCAGGCAGCCTTGGGAAGGTCGCTCGAGAAGTTTCGTTTGCCGGGGTCGGCGGCCTTGCCAAACAGCCCAGCCAGCGAAACAAGGGTCACCATGCGGTCTTCCATGGCGACGAGCCCCTCGAGGAACTGGTCCTCGGTCGGCAGGCCCATTTCCGGTATTGGTCGGATCGCTTTTGGATCGACCGAAATGATGTCCGAAACCGTGTCGACGAGGAGTCCCACGGTTCTGGATGCTGCGGCCACGATGATGACCACGTGCATGCTGGTGGGCACGGTCAGCCCCGCGCCAAATCTGGCACGAAGGTCGAAGATGGGCACGATGACGCCGCGCAAATTGATCACGCCCCGCACATGCGCCGGGGCATTGGGAATCATGGTTGTGTCGGTCCAGCCCTTGATCTCGCGCACCACCATGATGTCGATGCCGTATTCCTCGGGTCCAAGGGTGAACGTAATGAATTGCTGGGTGTTCTCTCCAGCCGCGGGACGGTCGAGAGTGTCTTGAGCTCCGACGCTGATTGTCTGCTTATCAGGCTGCATGGGGCGCTTCCTCTGGAAGGTCGATTATTGCGTTTTGATGGTTGAAGACGGTCCGGTCGGTGGCCATGCGACTGTCGATCTCGCGAAGTCGTGCAATGTCCAGGATCAGCGCGACCCGGCCGTTTCCGAGGATCGTGGCTCCGCTGATGCCATCGACCGATTCGTAGTTGGCTTCGAGACTCTTCACGACTACCTGCTGCTGCCCGAGCAGTTCGTCGACCATCACGCCGACGCGGCCGGCGCTCTCGCTCTCCACGATGATCACGATGCCGCGGCAGGGGTCGGTGATCGCGTCCGAAATGGCAAAGCACCGGTGCAGATGGGTCAGTGGCAAGTACTCGCCACGGAGAGCGAGTACAAGGCCGCGACCGACGACCGGGTGGATATCGGCGGCCTGAGGTCGCAGACTTTCGATGATCGCCGTCAGCGGAATGATGAAGGTCTCCTTGCCCACCGACACGACCATGCCGTCGAGTACGGCCAGCGTTAGCGGAAGTGAAAGCGTGAAGCGTGAACCCGAGCCGAAGCGGGATTGCACCGTGATGCGCCCGCCAAGCGATTGCACGTTTCTCTTCACAACATCCATGTCGACACCTCGGCCGGAAATATTGGATACAACATCGGCCGTGGAGAAGGCCGGCAGGAAGATCAGGTTGTCGATCTCCTCGTCGCTCAGACTCGCCCCTGCCGCAACAAGCCCGCGATCCTGGGCCTTTGCGAGAACTTTCTCCCGGTTGAGACCGCGACCATCGTCCGCGACTTCAATGACGATACGGCCGCTACGCTGGGCGGCCGACAGGTGTATGGTGCCTTGGCGGGGTTTGCCGGCGGCGATGCGGTCGTCGGGACCCTCGATCCCGTGATCGAGTGCATTGCGTATCATGTGAGTAAGTGGATCGTTCAGTTGTTCGATGACGGTCTTGTCGATCTCCGTCATTTCGCCAGCTGTGACGATTCGCACTTCCTTGCCCAATGTCGCCGCGAGGTCACGGACAATGCGGGGCATCCGGGCAAAAACCGACTTGACCGGCTGGGCCCGAATGGCCATGACGCTTTCCTGCAGCTCACGGGCGCCCTGGGCCAGCGCTTCGATGCCCTGAATCAGAGCGGGATAATGATCCACTGGCAGCAACGTGCCTTGTTCGGTCAGCATCGCCTGGGTTATGACCAGCTCGCCAACCAGGTTGACCAGGCGATCGACCTTGTCGACATCGACGCGAATTGACTGTGTTGGCGTCGCGGGCGCGACGGCGGCGTCGACCGGTTTTGACGCGGCAAGCCTGGCCGGATTGGCCGAATTGGCCGCGAGATTCGCGGCGGGCGCTGCCAGGGAGCCGTCCGAAACGACTTCAATCTTCAGATCGCAGTCATCTTCGACGAACTCGAACACCTCGTGGATGGCGCTTTGCGGAACGCCGGTGTCGAGAGTAAAAATCCAGCTCAAATAGGCGGACTCGGGCTCGATGACATCGAGCGGCGGAACCCTGGAGCTATCGACTTCGATACTGAGGCCGCCCAGCTTGCGGAGCTGACGGATCAAGAGCAGCGGCTCATTGGCCTTCTGCAGCATTTCCGTATGCGGCGTGAAGGCAATCCGATAGCGTCTTTCACCGCTGACTTCGTTGACCTCTGAATCAGGCTTGGGTTGAACGCCTGACGCGGTCGGGTCCGAAGCGCCGAGAAGCGCCTCCTCCATCGCCGTGAGGATGTCGGCGGCGAAATCGGCGGCAAGGACATGCTCGTCGCGCGCAGCGCCTACGATGTCCGCGAGGGCGTCGCTTGCCCGCAACAGAATCTGCACCACGTCCGGCGTGGCGGATATCTTCTGCTCCCGCATGGCATCGAGCAGACTTTCGAAGACATGTGAGAAAGCCACCAGCCCGCCAAAACCAAATGCGCCGGCGCCACCCTTGATGGAGTGCACCGAACGGAAGATGGCGTGCAGAGTTTCTTCGTCGCCGCTGCCATTCGACAAGAGCTCGAGATTGGCCTGCAGCGCATCAAGCAATTCAGCGCATTCCTCGAAATAGGTCTTGCGGAACTGGGCGAGCGGATAGCCCTCGGCTTCGTTGTTCATGGACATACACGCTGGATCAATTCGATCAGCTTCTCCGGGCTGAACGGCTTGACCAGCCAGCCGGTGGCTCCGGCCGCCTTGCCGTCGCCCTTCTTCTTGTCATCGCTTTCCGTGGTAAGAATCAGGATCGGGACACCGCGATGCTTGGCATCCGACCGCACATTCTTGATCAGCGTGATGCCGTCCATGTTCGGCATGTTGAGATCGGTGATGATCAGGTCGAACTTCGCACCTGCAAGCACATTCAGCGCCACCTTGCCGTCCTCGGCCTCACCGACCTCGTAGCCGGCCTTCTTCAGCGTGAACGAAACCATGTCGCGCATGGTCTTCGAATCATCCACCGTCAGTATTCGCTTCGCCATGGTCAAACCATCCACTTTTTGAATTCGGCTTGCAGGCCCAGATCGGCCAGCGCTGCTCGAAATACGTCCGAGGCGCTGACGAGCTGAAACGACGAGCCCGCGAGATCGGCCGCACGTGCGGCCGCCAGCAGCACCTGTGCGCAGGGTGTTGACATCCGCTCAACCGCGCTTGCGTCTAGCAGCACTGATCCGTTGCCGAGCAGCGCAACGAGTGTGTCTCGCAGGGACTGTGCTCCGGTCAGATCGAGCACCGAGGGCAAAATGCTCGGAGACGGGCTCAGCTCTCGGCCGGGAGCGACGTCCCCGCAAAGGCCTCGGCTGCCGCCATCGATGTTCCTCGCAGCTTCCATCTGGCGCACTTTCTGGGACTTATTCGAAGGTCGAGCGACTGCACTCGGACAGGACAAATGGCTTTGCATCCATGCTGGGGGCTCAGCAGCTGTCTGCGCTTTCGTGGTCAGCAGGACGTTGCGACCCTCATCGGGCGACCGTTTTCACATCCGTGTTGATTGGGGCCAACGTGACCTATCACTCCTATCCAGCAGTTAACTTCTTACGGCGTACAAATACTGGTAGTCGGGAACCGGACAATCAACGTGTCATGGCCGACTGAGCCGTCGCCATCGACGGAGCCGGTAACGCCGTCATCGCCGCCCATCATTCAAACTGGTTGAAGCAGCCATTGCTGTTGCTGACATTGACCGCACCGGCGTGTCCATATCCGGTCGCCACGGAGGTGTCGGCGTAGCTGGTCCCCTGGATGCCTTCGATCGAGCGCAATGTTTCGGCGCCGATCGAGGCGTCGCCCGCCGCAGTGTCGGTCGAGCCGCGAGATGCTTACGATGCTGGCGACATTGGCCGGGCCCATCGTGGTGTCGACCATACTGTTTATCGTATTCCTTGAGGTAAGAGACGCCTGGCGGCCCGGCGATGCCGTCCCTAGCGAGCCGCAGGCGGAGCCGACCATCGGCATGGCGATCAACGGCGGTAACGACTCGCAAAAACCCGATAAAATCGGGCATTTATTGCAAGCCTGATGATGTCCGCGACCCTAGTCCGACGCCCAATTAGTTCATCGATCCATTGCGGTGCTGGGCGAGAACTGGGGGCCGACGTGGACGCCGACTATGCGTCAGACCCCGCCGAATAACAGGGGGCCGGCCAAACCTCTCTTAGCGGCCGGCCGAGAACTGGATGACGAAACTATAATATTCATAGATCGACGGCAGGCTGGTGCACAGAGGTCTTTTCTAATCAACCTGCCGCACGATCAGGGTGAAACATTCCTCGGCTTGCACCGATACGTTGAGAGATGAAATCCGAGACGGCGCGCACGGACCCAAGACTGCGTGTATCAAGATGAGTGATCACCCAGTAACTCCGCTCAAACACCATGCCCGGAAGAACCATCTCCAGCTGCTTGTCTCCATAGGCGACATAGTCGTGCACAATTCCGATACCCGCTCCGCTTCGGACCGCCGCAAATTGAGCAATGGCCGAAGCGCATTCAAGGCGGCGATAGTCGGGACCATAGAGATCTGATACAAAGTTAAGCTGGTCGGCAAACAGCAGATCGTA
>JAUSPV010000279.1 GCA_030652755.1 Caulobacter sp.
CAAGCTGATGGGGACACGCACTGAAGTGCATGTCCCCGGCGTTCTCGCCCCATGAAGGGGAGGGAAAGGAATTGACCATGCCCCTCTTCCCCACCGCCCCCGACACCGCCGCCCTCGAGCGCGGCGCGACGCTCAGCCCGCGTTTCGACGCCGCCGGCCTGGTCGCCGCCGTCGCGCAGCACGCCGACACCGGCGAGGTGCTGATGCTGGCCTGGATGAACGACGAGGCGCTGAAGCTCACCCTCGACACCGGCCAGGCCCACTACTTCAGCCGCTCGCGGGGCGCCCTCTGGAAGAAGGGCGAGACCAGCGGCCAGCTGCAGGACGTCGTCGAGCTGCGCGTCGACTGCGACCAGGACGCGGTGCTGCTGAAGGTCCGCCCGCGCGGCGACGGCGGCGCCTGCCACGTCGGGTTCCGGTCCTGCTTCTACAGGGCGGCGACGGCGGACGGCGCGCTGGAGGAGCGGGCGTAGAGCCTACCCCTCCACCACCGGCCCCACGCCGACCCCGTTCTCGCGGGCGACGGTGAAGCTCTTCAGGGTCGCGGTCGTATAGTCGGTGGCATGGATGGTCGAGACGGCGATCATGTCGGCGCGGACCTGCTCGCGGGTCAGGGTCAGCAGCACGAAGCCCTTGGCCGCCGAGTTGGCGAACTTCACCTCGGGATTGCGCTTCACGAAGGCCTCGCCGAGCGGCAGGCCCGGCAGGATGTCGGAGAAGCCCGGGCTGGTGATGCCCGTCGTGCCGAACTCGGCCGCCACGCGGTTGCGGCGTCCATCGTCCCACAGCTCGTTGGCCCAGAAGCTGTGGCTGTCGCCGGCCAGCACCACGGCGTTGGCGTTCGTGGCCTTGAACATGTCGTAGACCCGCTCGCGGGCGACCGGGTAGCCGTCCCACATGTCCAGGCCCAGCGGCAGGCCCAGCGCCGACAGGATCGACGACTGCTGCACCGGCCCGCGGACATAGTCGGGAAGCCGGGCGAGTGTCTCGGCCCAGGCCGCCTCGCCCATGGTCACGCGCAGGTCGGGGGGCGAGACCCGGGCCATGACGATCTGGTTGCCGAGCACCTGCCAGGCCTCGCCGGCCTTGACCGAGCGGTCCAGCTCGCCGGCCAGCCACTTCTCCTGCCGCTCGCCCATCAGCTGGCGGGAGGGATCGTTGAGGATCTTCAGGAAGTGGGCGACGTCCGGCTTGCCGTCGACAACCGGCAGGGTGGTCTCGGTGTAGTCCAGCGGCTCGCCGCGCGCGGCCAGCCGGGTCTCGACCATCATCAGGCTGGCCAGGTCGCCGAATCGGAACGACCGCCAGGAGGACTCCAGCAGACCGCCGGGCGCCGGGTCGCGGATCGGCATCCACTCGTAGTAGGCCCTCAGCCCCGCCGCCTTGCGGGTCGCCCAGTCACCTTCCGTGGACGGCGTATGGTTCTGGGCGCCGCCCTGCCAGCTGTCGTTGGCGGTCTCGTGATCGTCCCAGACGACGATCCAGGGCGCGCGGGCGTGGGCGGCCTGCAGCTGGGCGTCGGACTTGTACTGAGCGTGACGGGCCCGGTAGTCGGCGAGGCTGACGATCTCGTGCGCCGGCACGGGCATGCGCTGCGCCGCCACCGGCGAGTTCATCCCGTACTGCCCCTCCGCCGCGCCGTACTCGTAGATGTAGTCGCCCAGGTGCAGCACCGCGTCGACGCGCTCCAGCGCCGCGATGGCGCCGTAGGCGTTGAAGTAGCCGTTCGGGTAGAGCGAGCAGGAGGCGACGGCGAGGACCACATCCTTCACCGACCCCTCGGGCAGGGTCCGGGTGCGGCCGACGGGGGAGACATGGCCGTCGAACTCGAAGCGGTAGACGTAGTCCGCGCCCGGCGTCAGGCCATCGACGTCGGCCTTCACGGTCCAGTCGCGATCAGCCCCGGTCGAGACGTCGATGGCGCGGGCGCCTTTGAAGTCCTGGGAGGCCGCGATCAACAGCTTGCCGGCGATCGGACCGGAGAACCCCGGCGAGGCATGCGTCAGGCGGGTCCAGAGCACCACGCGATCCTGCAGCGGATCGCCGCTGGCCACGCCGTGCTCGTAGCGGACCGAGACCAGCTTTGTCGCCTGCGCTGAGGTCGCCGCCGCGCTCGCGCCGCCGAGGCCGAGCAGGCCCAGGGCCCCACGTCTGTTGATCCGCATGCCCTGATCCTCCCCGATCATTGTTCTGGTTGGCCGGAACAGTGCGACGCCTGCTCCGGCCCGTCCAGTGGGGCTAGTAGGTCCAGTCCCGCGTCGATGATGTCGCGCTTGTCCTTCAGGTTCGTGACAGAGGCCGGGACGATCACCGACCCGACCTCACACCGCCATCGCATGACGATTGAATCTAGGCCGCGCGCCACGGGCGGCTGTAGAGTCCGCCCATCCAAACCCGAGGAGTTCCCGTGTCCAGCGAAGGCCTGCATGTCCCCCGCGAGAAGCTGAAGCCCAAGACCCTGCTGCAGCACTACGCCATCACCTCGCTGATCGAGGAGCTGGAGGCCGTCGACTGGTACCGCCAGCGGGCCGACGACTGTGAGGACGAGGAGCTGCGCGCCATCCTGCTGCACAACGCCCGCGAGGAGCTGGAGCACGCGGCGATGGCGCTGGAGTGGCTGCGGCGCAGCGACCCGGAGACCGACAAGAACCTGCGCGAGTACCTGTTCAAGGAAGGCTCGATCACCGGCCACGAGGAAGAGGCGACGGGCAAGGGGTGAGCGAGCCGGGCCCCCTCTCCGACCCGCTCCTCGATCCGCTTGTCGATGAGGAGGAGCCCCTCGACGCCGGCCCGCCCGGCGTGCGGGTCGTCGAGATCACGCCCGAGGAGGCGGGCGGGCGGCTGGACAAGACCCTGGCCGAACAGGCGGCGGAGCTGTCGCGGGGCCGGGTCCAGGCGCTGATGGCCGACGGGCTGATCTCCTTCGCGGGGTCGGTGGTCACCGACGCCTCGTCGAAGGCCAGGGCGGGTCTCTACACGATCCTGATCCCCGCGCCGGCCCCGGCCGAACCGCAACCCGAGGCCATCCCGCTCAGCGTGCTGTTCGAGGATCAGCACCTGATCGTCGTCGACAAGCCGGCCGGCATGGCCGCCCACCCCGGTCCGGGCACGGAGAGCGGCACCCTGGTCAACGCGCTGCTGCACCATTGCGCGGGCAGCCTGTCGGGCATCGGCGGCGTGGCCCGGCCCGGCATCGTCCACCGCCTGGACAAGGACACCAGCGGCGTCATGGTCGCGGCCAAGTCGGACGCGGCGCACCAGGGCCTGTCGGCGCTGTTCGCCGCCCACGACATCGACCGAGTCTACGTCGCCCTGACGCGCGGCGCTCCGCATCCGGCCAAGGGCACGATCGAAACCCGCCTGGGCCGCAGCCCGCATGACCGCAAGAAGATCGCCGTGCTCAAGACCGGCGGCCGCGAGGCGATCACCCACTACCGCGTCGAACGCACCTTCGGCCCCGCCGACAAGCCGACGGCGGCGCGGGTGGCCTGCCAGCTGGAAACCGGCCGCACCCACCAGATCCGCGTGCACATGGCCAGCAAGGGCTCGCCCTGCCTTGGCGATCCCGCCTACGGCTCCGGCCCGCCGGCCCAGCCGGTGCGCGAGGCGATGGCGACCGCCGGCCTGACGCGTCAGGCGCTGCACGCCGCCGTGCTGGGCTTCGTCCACCCGATCACCGGCGAGACGATGCGCTTCGAGACCCCGTTGCCGGACGACATGCGGGTGCTGGAGGAACTGCTGGCGGGGCTGTAGCGCCGCGCGCGCACGCCGGTCATCGAAGAGGCCGGTCCCCCGAAGGATCGAACGCCGCCGCGAGGCGTTCATCGCCCCGGAAGCCTTGCTGTCGACAGTGCATCTTTTCTGACAACGGACCGACACAATCTCGATATCCGAGCGCCACAGTCGGGGATTACAAATCGGTCATGGCCTTTGAAAGGCCATTTCGGGTTCCTATGTGGAACTCGAAGGGGGCGGACGGCGTCGTTTGTGTTGCCGGTCCGCTGAAGTACGAAGGGGACGATCTCGATGGCTGCAACCTCTCTCGCCGTGATGACGCCGGACGGCGGCCTGTCGCGCTACCTGACCGAGATCCGCAAGTTCCCCATGCTGGCCAAGGACGAGGAGTTCATGCTCGCCCAGCGCTGGAAGGAGCATCAGGACTCCGAGGCCGCCCACAAGATGGTCACCAGCCACCTGCGCCTCGTGGCCAAGATCGCCATGGGCTACCGCGGCTACGGCCTGCCGATCGGCGAGGTGATCTCCGAGGGCAACGTCGGCCTGATGCAGGCCGTGAAGAAGTTCGAACCGGACAAGGGCTTCCGCCTGGCGACCTACGCCATGTGGTGGATCCGCGCGTCGATCCAGGAGTACATCCTGCGCAGCTGGTCGCTCGTGAAGATGGGCACCACCGCGGCGCAGAAGAAGCTGTTCTTCAACCTGCGCAAGGCCAAGAGCCAGATCAGCGCCTTCGAGGAAGGCGACCTGCTGCCCGAGCACGTCACGACCATCGCCACCAAGCTGGGCGTGCACGAGGAAGAGGTCATCTCGATGAACCGTCGCCTCAGCGGCGGCGACGCCTCGCTGAACGCGCCGATGCGCGCCGACGGCGAGAGCGAGTGGCAGGACTGGCTGGCCGACGACAACGCCGTCAGCCAGGAGACCGTGGTCGCCGAGGAGGAGGAGCGCTCTCTGCGCATGGGCCTGCTGCAGGAAGCCATGGCCGAACTGACCGATCGCGAGAAGCACATCCTCACCGAGCGCCGGCTGAAGGACAACCCGACCACCCTCGAGGACCTGGCCACCGAGTACGGCGTCAGCCGCGAGCGGGTGCGTCAGATCGAGGTCCGCGCGTTCGAGAAGCTGCAGAAGACCATGCGCGCCGCCGCCCTCGAGCGGAACCTCGTCGAGGCCTGATTTCGATCCAGTCTATCGCCAGTCTGGACTGGGCGCGGTCGTCATGGCCGCGCCCTTTTTCTCTATCGGGGTGTGGACAGTGTGCTGAAAAATGCCACTGTCGACTGCCAATAGAGGTTGGTTAAGAGTCTCCCGCGACGTTGGGTGCGGGAGTGGAGCAGGGCCATGAGCGACGAGAGTGTGCTCGGGGCTTTCAGCGAGGCTCAGGTTGAGCGACTGACAGGAGTGTCGATCGCTCAACTTCGTCGCTGGGACAGGACCGGGTTTTTCAAGGCAGCGCTGCATAGCGACGAAGTGCGCGCCTTTAGCCGTGTCTACTCATTCAAGGATCTGGTTTCTCTCCGAGTCCTGAACCAGCTTCGCAACGTGCACAACGTCTCGATGCCGGAACTGCGGAAAACTGCCCGTGAAATGGCCCACTTGGGCGACGATGTCTGGACCCAAACCACCCTGTACGTTCACCGGGGGCGAGTAGTCTTCGACGAACCTGAAACCTCCGCGAAGCGGGAGGTGACCACCAAGCAGTACGTCGCGGACATCCCGCTGAAAGTGGCGATTTCCGACACCCGGCTCGCCATAGCGTCGATGAACCGCCGCGACGATGGCCAAATCGGCCGCATCACCCGCAATCGGTATGTTCAGCAGAACAAGCCGGTAATCGCCGGGACTCGCATCCCAGTAGCGGCCATAAAATCGTTCACTCAAGCAGGCTACAGCCCCGCCGAGATTGTCGATCAGTACCCCAGCATATCAGTTGAGGATGTGCGTGCGGCGATTGAGTACGAGCCCTCCGCTGCTTGATGCAGAAGCGAGGGAGCATCCACTTCTTCACCGATAACGATGTTGCCAATCAGGTTGGCGACACGCTTAGGGATTTGGGCCACGAGGTCACGCGACTCCGTGACGTAATGTTGGACGACTCCCCGGACGAGATCGTAGCGAGCGCGTGTCGGGACAGGCGGCTGGTTCTCGTCACCCACAATGTGAAGGACTTCCGCCGCATCGTTCGCGACCAACTCAACGCTTCAAAAGCGGTTGTTGGAGCTCTCCACCGGATCGAACTGAAGTGTGATCAAGCCGCCGCCCAACGTCGGATTGCGGAGGAGATCGGTCACATCGAGCTTGATTGGGCGCGTTATGAAAACGCACCCGAATGCGAGCTCCGAGTCACCATCGAGAATTCAGCGGTGCGCTTAGCTAGAGACTGGGTACGCAAGCCTTAGCTGCGCCTGTTCTTTGGCGTGTGTGCGACACGCCGGCTCAGCCCTTGATCGTTCTGCGCGCTCCGCTGGCTCCTCCCTGTCCGTCATAGTCCTGTCTCCGATGCATCAGTGAGACCAGGCGGCCAGTGACCGGCATGAGCCTGCTCTGAGAACGCCCCCGGCAAACGCCGCCGCCGACCTAAGCCGCCCTCGGCGCCGCCGCCTCCTTGGGCATGTACTGCAGGATGGCGATGATGGCCGCCTCGAGAGCGCGCCAGTTCGGCTGGCCCTCGGCGGGAAGTTCCTGGGCGAGCGTGGCGGCGGCTTCGGCCAGGCCCGGATTGGCCGAGGACTGTCCGACCTTGTGCAGCATGGCGGCCTGGGCCAGCAGCGCCCGGCGGGCCTGGGCCCAGTCGGTCTTCAGCGCGCCGGCCGCGGCGCGGACGATCTTCAGCGCCTGCAGCATGCGCGCCGCGTCGGAGGTGGTGTCGGCGTCGCTCTTGCGCTTGCGCGGCCCCGCGTACTCCGCCGAGTTGAAGCGGCGGCGGTCGGGGCCGACGTACTGCACCGCCTCGACCCAGTCGCGGGGCTTGAGCGACACGGCTTCCAGCCGCCGCAGCAGGTCCTTCATGGTGTAGGGCTTGCGCAGGAACTCGTGCACACCGGCGTCGCGGGCGCCCAGGATGGCGGCGGCGGTGGCCTCGCCGGTGACCATGATCACCGGAACCTCGCGGCAGGCGAAGTCGCTGCGGCGGATCAGGCGGGTCAGGCGCGCGCCGTCCAGGCCGGGGCCGGCGTGCTCGAGAAAGATCAGCTGCGGATCGACGACCTGGACCATCTGCATGGCCTTGCCCTCGTTCGGCGCGGACCAGACCTGGGCGGAACCGCCGCTGATGGTGCGCAGAAGCTCGGTCAGCAGCTTGACGCCCACGGGCGCGGGATCGACCACCAGCACCTTCTGGAGCTTCGGGGTCAGCTTCTGAAAGAGCCTCTGTTCGTCAAGCACGGCGGTGCGCCTCGGGTCGGTTCGGGGATCAGTGTTGCGCGCACTCGGTAAAGATCGCCTTGACGACGTCAGACGGCGAGGGACTCACCCAGGCTGGCCTCGAAATCCTGGAAGATGTCGACGACTTCATCGACGGGACCGGTCGGCGTCTTGCCGGCCGGAAAGCGGTAGCGCCAGAAGCTGGCGATGTGGGACGCGGCGCCGACCTTCTCGCCCAGCGACAGGAACATGCGCGGCGCATCGAGCAGGAAGTTGCGGAACGCCAGCGGCTCGCCCTTGCGGGTCAGGCCGGAGAAGGCGGCGTCATAGACCTGGAGCGTGCGGTTGACCTGCTTCTGCTGCCCGGCGATGGCCGTGCGCAGCCGGCGGCGGGCGGCGTCCAGGTACATGCCGGTCTCGGCGTCCCGCAGCCCTGACACCACCAGGCTGCCGATCTCGCCGGCCACCGCGCGCAGCTGCGGCTGGAGCGCCGTCAGCATCCATTTGTAGTAGAGGAAGCCCTTCCAGCTGAACACGCCCTCGCGGAAGTCCTCGCCCTCGAGCATGAGGGTGGCGCGAAGCGGCTCCAGTCGCTCGTCGACCTCGGTCGACAGCAGCGCCTGGACGAGGCGGGCGGTGTAGGCGGCCGAGCTGGCGTCGGCGTTGCTGTAGGCCAGCTTGATCAGTTCCTCGACCTGCAGGGAGACGTAGCCATGCATCGCCTCCAGGTCGGCGGGCGAGATGGCGAAGTAGCAGGGCGCGACGTTGTGCCCATGCCGGCGCAGATGCTCGCGCAGCAGGAACGGGTCCAGCGACGGCAGCCGGTCCATCAGCTTCAGCACGCCGACGTCATGGTCGAGCGAGCGGCTGTCGGCGCAGGCTTCGCGCAGCAGATCCAGCCAGCCGCGCTGGCCGACGAAGAACGACTGCCCGCCCAGGGCCAGGTCGCTGCGCTCGAACGGGATGATGATCTTGGTGGCCGAGGTCTTGTAGTCGTCGAACAGATAGGTCTCGTCGGCCCGCAGCCGGTGCTTGAGAAGCATCGAGGCGTTCAGGACGCGGTTGCGGAACAGCGGCTGCTCAGCCCAGTCGGCGCGGTTCCCGTGACTGCTCGCGATGGCGAGAAGATTGAGCACGCGGCTGGTCGAGGCGGTGCGCTCCAGCGCGCGCAGGCTGCGCGACGAGCGGTCGACGTTTCCCGCCGGTCCTCTCCTGCGTCTCGCCAGCACCGTGATCCCCCCAACCCTTACAGGACAAAGAGTTTAGGGGATCAGGTGATAAACAATCGCTAACCCGGAACGAGGTTATGCGACCCGGCTCAACCCTGGAACGGGTCGCGCATCAGGATGGTGTCGTCCCGTTCCGGACTGGTGGACAGCAGGGCCACCGGCGCGCCAATCAGCTCCTCGATGCGACGTACGTACTTGATCGCGTTGGCGTTCAGGTCGCGGAAGCTGCGGACGCCGGCGGTGCTCTCGGTCCAGCCGGCCATCTCCTCGTAGATGGGCCGGGCCGCCGCCTGGTCGCGCATGCCGGCCGGCAGATAGTCGAAGGTCTTGCCGTTGATGTCGTAGCCGACGCAGATCTTCAGGGTCTTGAGGCCGTCCAGCACGTCCAGCTTGGTCAGGGCGATGCCGGCGATGCCGTTGATGGCCACCGACTGGCGCACCAGCACCGCGTCGAACCAGCCGCAGCGGCGGCTGCGCCCTGTGTTGGTCCCGACCTCGCGACCGACGGTGGCCAGGTGCTGGCCGACCTCGTCGTTCAGCTCGGCGGCGAACGGGCCCTCGCCCACGCGGGTGGTGTAGGCCTTGACGATGGCGATGATGCGCTCAAGCATGCG
>JAUSPV010000282.1 GCA_030652755.1 Caulobacter sp.
GTCACCAACCCGCCGATCGACCCGATCCGCGAGGAGCTGGTCATGAGCCTGGTGTCGATGATCGGCCCGCGCCCGAACCTGCTGGGACGCCAGGCCGGCACGCACAAGCGTCTGGAGGTCTCCCAGCCGATCCTCACCAACGAGGACATGGCCAAGATCCGCGCCATCAGCGAACTGCTGGACGGCGCCTTCCGCACCGCGACCATCGACGTCACCTGGCCGGCCGAGGAGGGCGCGGCGGGCCTGGAGAAGGCGCTGGAGCGGGTGTGCCGCGAGGCCACCGACAACGTGCTGGCCGACATGAACATCCTGATCCTGTCGGATCGGGCGACCTCGCCGGACCGCATCGCCATTCCGGCGGCGCTGGCCACGGCGGCGGTGCATCACCACCTCATCCGCCAGGGCCTGCGCATGCAGACAGGCCTGGTCATCGAGACCGGCGAAGCGCGCGAGGTGCACCACTTCTGCGTCCTGGCCGGCTACGGCGCCGAGGCGGTGAACCCCTACCTGGCGTTCGAGACCCTCGAGCATCTGCGGGTCCAGAACGGCTACGCGCTCAGCGCCTATGACGTGCGCAAGAACTTCATCAAGGCGGTCGGCAAGGGCCTGCTGAAGGTGATGTCGAAGATGGGCATCTCGACCTACCAGTCCTACTGCGGCGCGCAGATCTTCGACGCCGTCGGCCTGAACTCGGCGGTGATCGAGAAGTACTTCACCGGCACGGCGACCACGATCGAGGGCATCGGCCTGGACGGCATCGCCCAGGAGGCCGTGCGCCGCCACCGCGACGCCTTCGGCGACAATCCGATCTACGCCTCGATGCTGGACGTCGGCGGCACCTTCGCCTTCCGCCTGCGCGGCGAGGAACATGCCTGGACGCCCGAGACGGTGTCCCGCCTGCAGCACGCCGTGCGCGGCAACCTGCCCGACGAGTACCGGGCCTTCGCCGAGGGGATCAACGAACAGGCGCAGCGCCTGCTGACCATCCGCGGCCTGATGCAGTTCCGCGACGCCGAGACCCCGCTCAGCCTCGACGAGGTCGAGCCGGCGGCCGAGATCGTCAAGCGGTTCGCCACCGGCGCCATGAGCTTCGGCTCGATCAGCCGCGAGGCCCACACCACCCTGGCGGTGGCGATGAACCGCATCGGCGGCCGGTCAAACACCGGGGAGGGCGGCGAGGAAGCCGACCGCTTCAAGCCGCTGCCGAACGGCGATTCCATGCGTTCGGCCATCAAACAGGTGGCGTCCGGCCGCTTCGGCGTCACCGCCGAGTACCTGGTCAACGCCGACGATATCCAGATCAAGATGGCCCAGGGCGCCAAGCCCGGCGAGGGCGGCCAGCTGCCCGGCCACAAGGTCGACAAGAACATCGCCCGCGTCCGCCACTCGACGCCGGGCGTGGGCCTGATCAGCCCGCCGCCGCACCACGACATCTATTCGATCGAGGATCTGGCCCAGCTGATCCACGACCTGAAGAACGCCAACAGCCGGGCCCGGATTTCGGTCAAGCTGGTGTCCGAAGTGGGCGTGGGCACCGTGGCCGCCGGCGTCGCCAAGGCGCGGGCCGACCACATCACCATCTCCGGCTTCGAGGGCGGCACCGGCGCCTCGCCCCTGACCTCGCTGATCCACGCCGGCTCCCCCTGGGAGATCGGCCTGGCCGAGACCCAGCAGACCCTGCTGCTCAACGGCCTGCGCACCCGCGTGGCCGTCCAGGCGGACGGGGGGCTGCGCACCGGCCGCGACGTCGCCGTGGCGGCCCTGCTGGGCGCCGACGAGTTCGGGTTCGCCACCGCGCCGCTGATCTCGGCCGGCTGCATCATGATGCGCAAGTGCCACCTGAACACCTGCCCGGTGGGCGTGGCGACCCAGGATCCGGTGCTGCGGGCCCGCTTCACCGGCAAGCCCGAGCATGTGATCAACTACTTCTTCTTCGTCGCCGAAGAGCTGCGCGAGATCATGGCCCGGCTGGGCTTCCGCACCGTCGCCGAGATGGTCGGCCGCGTTGACCGGCTGGAGATGCGTCAGGCGCTCGACCACTGGAAGGCCGAGGGCGTCGACCTCTCGAAGATCCTGCACGCGGTCACCGACCACGGCGCGGGCCTCAGCCAGTCGCAGACCCAGGATCACGGGCTGGAGAAGGCGCTCGACAACACCCTGATCGCCGACGCGAAGGATGCGCTGGAGTCCGGGACGCCGATGCGGGGCGAGTACCCGATCCGCAACATCAACCGCACCGTCGGCACCATGCTGTCGTCGGAAGTCGCGCGGCGCTACGGCCACGCCGGCCTGCCCGAGGACACCATCTCGCTGACCTTCCACGGGGCGGCGGGCCAGAGCTTCGGCGCCTTCGCGGCCCGGGGCGTCACCCTGGAGCTGATCGGCGACGGCAACGACTACGTCGGCAAGGGTCTGTCCGGCGGCCGGGTCGTCGTGCGGCAGCCGATCGGGTCGACCCGCGATCCGGTCACCAACATCATCGTCGGCAATACGGTGCTCTACGGCGCCATCGCCGGCGAGGCCTACTTCCAGGGCGTGGCCGGCGAGCGCTTCGCGGTCCGCAACTCCGGCGCCGTGGCGGTGGTTGAGGGCACCGGCGACCACGGCTGCGAGTACATGACCGGCGGCGTCATCGCCGTGCTGGGCGAGACGGGCCGCAACTTCGCGGCCGGCATGTCCGGCGGCGTGGCCTATGTCTATGACCCGGAGGGACGCTTCCCGTCGCTGTGCAACGCCGCGATGGTCGAGCTCGAAACGGTGGAGCCGACGGTCGGGGGCGAGGAGACAGGCCGGCCCAGCCAGCGCGCCCGCTCTGTCGAGGACAACGGCATGGGCGACATGCTGTCGTTCGACGCCGATCGCCTGCGCATCCTGATCGAGCGACACCTGCTCTACACCGGCAGCGCCCGCGCGCGGGAGATCCTCGACACCTGGGACGTCGCGGTCACCCGCTTCTGGAAGGTCATGCCGAAGGACTACCGCCGGGCGCTGACGGACATGGCCACCGAGCGACAGGCGGCCGCCGCCGTCGCCGCTGAATAACGCATCAAGGTCGGAGTATCACCATGGGCAAGCCCACCGGCTTTCTTGAAATCGACCGCCAGGAGCGCGGCTACGACAAGCCGCAGGAGCGCCTGCGCAACTGGAAGGAATTCGTCCATCCGCTGCCGGCGCCGGCCCTCAACCAGCAGGCCGCCCGCTGCATGGATTGCGGGATCCCGTTCTGTCACAACGGCTGTCCGGTCAACAACCAGATCCCGGACTTCAACAGCCTCGTCTACCGCGAGCAATGGCAGGCGGCGCTCGAGAACCTGCAGTCGACCAACAACTTCCCGGAGTTCACCGGCCGCATCTGCCCCGCGCCCTGCGAGGCGGCCTGCACGCTGAACATCATCGACACCCCGGTGACCATCAAGACGATCGAATGCGCCATCGTCGACAAGGGATGGGAAGAGGGCTGGATCACGCCCCGGCCGTCGCCGCGCGGCACCGGCAAGCGCGTGGCGGTCGTCGGCTCCGGCCCGGCGGGCCTGGCCTGCGCCCAGCAGCTGGCGCGCGTCGGCCATGCGCCGACCGTCTTCGAGAAGAGCGACCGCGTCGGCGGCCTGCTTCGCTACGGCATCCCGGACTTCAAGATGGAGAAGCATCTGATCGACCGCCGCGTCGCCCAGATGGAGGCCGAGGGCGTGATCTTCCGGACCAACATCGAGATCGGCGTCAACGTCTCGGTCCAACGCATCCTGGACGACTACGACGTGCTGGTCATGGCCGGCGGCGCCGAGCTGCCGCGGGATCTGGAGGTCCCCGGCCGGGAGCTGGACGGCATCCACTTCGCCATGGACTTCCTGGTCCAGCAGAACAAGCGCAACGCCGGCGACGACGAGGCCAAGGCCGCGCCGAACGGCACGCTGTCGGCCAAGGGCAAGCACGTCGTCGTCATCGGCGGCGGCGACACCGGCTCGGACTGCATCGGCACCTCCAACCGCCACGGCGCCCTCTCGGTGACCCAGCTGGAGATCATGCCGCAGCCGCCGGTCCACGAGAACAAGCTGATGACCTGGCCGGACTGGCCGATGAAGCTGCGCACCTCTTCCAGCCACGAGGAGGGCTGCGAGCGCGACTTCGCCGTCGCCACCCGGCGGGCCGTCGGCTCCAACGGCAAGGTCGAGGCGCTGGAGTGCGTGCGCATGGAATGGGTCGCCGACGTCGACGGGCGTCAGGTGCTTCAGGAAGTCGCCGGCAGCGAGTTCCAGATCAAGGCCGACATGGTCCTGCTGGCCATGGGCTTCGTCTCGCCGCGCCACAACAGCTTCACCGAGCAGGCCGGTGTCGAGCTCGACGGCCGCGGCGCGGTCAAGGCGCCGGTGACCGACTACAAGACGACCTCGGAGAACATCTTCGCCTGCGGCGACATGCGCCGGGGCCAGTCCCTCGTCGTCTGGGCGATCCGTGAGGGCCGTCAGTGCGCCCAGGCGGTCGACGCCTACCTGATGGGCGCGAGCAAGCTCCCGCGCTGACGTCGGCGGCGGGCGGAGGCCGCGACCAGCGCGAGCTTTCCCACCCGGTTGCCGGCGCGTCGGCACGCCAGGGGCGGCGCGACTCGTGAGGGAATACTTAGGGTGTAAGATAGCACCCAACCCCACCGTCTCTGGTCGAATTCAACAGAGACGGTGGGTTAGGAATGGTGGGTGCAGTAGGATTCGAACCTACGACCCGCTGATTAAGAGTCAGCTGCTCTACCAACTGAGCTATGCACCCGCTGCGGCTCCAGCCCCTTGCGGTGACTGGCGGCGAGGGCGCGGAACATACGCGAAAAGGCCGGGGACGCAAGGGCGATAAACATGGCGAGACGAGACATCACCGGCGCGGTCGATTTTCCCTATCTGGAAGGCTTCGCGGCCGGCGACACCGGCGTGATCGACGAGGTCCTGGCGCTGTTCGAACAGCAGGCCCAGATGTGGTCGCCGATGCTGGATTCGGCCTCCGAGGGCTGGCGTGACGCGTTGCACACGGTGAAGGGCGCGGCGCGCGGCGTCGGGGCCCATGCGCTGGGCGAGGCCTGCGCCCGGGCCGAGGCCGAGGGGCCCGGCCGGCTGCCCGACGTCCACGCCGCGCTCGACGCCGCCCTGTTCGACATCGCCGCCTACCGCCACGAGCAGGCGCTGCGGTCGCTGAAGGGGTAGGCCGGCTTGGCGACCCTGTGATAGGATTAAATCCTATCGTTGGAGGTCTTCATGCGAACGACCCGTCAGATGAGCATCACCCTTCCGGTTGAAATGGCCGACACTGTGCGCGCGAAGGTTGCGTCCGGCGACTACGCGAGCGAGAGTGAAGTCATTCGTGAAGGTCTCCGCGCCCTCGAGGCGCGCGATGAGGCGGTCGAGCGGTGGCTGAGAACGGAAGTCGTGGCGAGCTACGAGGCCTTCAGGGCCAATCCGGAGTCGGGCATTTCGGCCCAGGACGTGCGCGCGAACATCGAGAAGCTGTATCGCGAGCGGGTCGAGGCGGAGGCGCGGCGCCGTGAAGCTGCCGGTGATCTTCACGAAGGAGGCGGGTGAGCAGATCTCCGCCCTGTATCAGGAGCTGGCGGTAGGGGCGTCGAGCGCGACGGCCATTCGGATTGTCACGGACATCGCAACGCGTTGCGAGCGCTTCGGGGAGTTCCCGTACCTGGGACGAGCGAGGCCCGATATCCGCACGGGGATCCGCAAATTCGTCTTTGATCGCAGGATCGTAGTCGCCTACGCCGTAGAGCCCGACAAGGTCGTGATCGCCGGGGTCTTCCGCCGTGGCGAGGACTTCGAAGCCGTCCTCCGCGACCCGGAAACCTAGTCCTTCCGGGTGCGGTCCCAGACGCTGAACTCATAGGCGATGCAGCGGTCGATCATCGTGCGCCAGACGGGCTCGGCGATGGCTTCCGACAGACCGGCGTCACGGGCGGCGGCCTTGACCTTGGTGACCACGTCCTCGATCCGCGCGCGGTCGTGCACGACGCTACGGTCGGCCTTGATGCGGGCGGCGGCGTCCATGTAGCCCTGCCGCTCTGCGATGATGGTGACCAACAGCCGATCGAGGGCGTCGACGCCCTGGCGGACCTCGGCCATGGTGGAGCAGTCAGCGGGGGCGACCCGCTCGTCTCCCAGGGGAGCGGCGGGGGCGTTCGAAACATCTTTGGCCACGTCAGATACCGGAACCGTTGTCCATGGTCTGGAGGGCGGCCTCATGGGCCGCGGCCTCCTCGGTGAGCCAGGAGACGAACGCCTTCACCTGCGGCAGCCGTCCCTTGGTCTTGGGATGGACGACGTAATAGGCGAAGTCCACGGCGGTGGCGATCTGAAACGGCGTCACCAGACGTCCCGCGTCGAGGTCGGCCTGGGCCAGGGTCCGTTTGGCCAGGGCGACGCCCCGTCCGTTGGCGGCGGCCTCGATCACCAGGCTCGACTGGTTGAAGCGGGGCCCTCGGGCGCCATCGACGTTTTTCACGCCGCGCGCCGCCAGCCACATGGCCCAGTCGGGACAGGAGTCATCGGCGTCCGGCGAGCCGTCGTGCAGCAGGATGTGGTTTGCCAGGTCCGCCGGCTCGTTGATCGGGTTCTGCGCCAGAAGGGCCGGGCTGATCACGGGGATGACGGTCTCGCTGAGCAGGCGGGTGACCTCCAGCCCGGGATAGCGGCCGCCGCCGTAGCGGATGGCCAGATCGATCTCGCCGCTGGCGAAGTCGACCACCTCCATCCCGGCGCTGAGCCAGACGTCGACCTGCGGCTGGGCCTCCTCGAAGCGGCCCAGGCGCGGCACCAGCCACTTGGCGGCGAAGGACGGCGCGGCGGTCAGGGTCAGTCGGCGGCCGTCAACGGCGGCGGTCAGCAGACTGGCGGCCTCGGCCAGCCGGTCGAAGGCCTCGCGCAGGGCGGGCAGGGCGGTCTGGGCCGCGTCGGTCAGCAGCAGGCCCTTGGGCGTGCGCTTGAACAGCGCCGCGCCGACATAGTCCTCCAGGTTCTGGATCTGCTGGCTGACGGCGCCGGGGGTCACCGACAGTTCGTCGGCGGCGCGACTGAAGTTGAGGTGGCGCGCGGCGGCCTCGAACGCGCGCAGGGCGTTCAGCGGGGGCAGCCTGCGGCGCTCGATCGACCGTTCCATAAGATTAACTGAGGCCCCCGGCAGAAGTCTTGGATTGCGATCTGGGTCCGCCGAACCCAGTTTGCAATGGTCTGGTGGCGTATCGGCCCGTTTCGTCAGCGGACAGGAAGCGGGGTGGGCCGATGGTCCGCCCCGCTCCGATTCCCGGGATTTAATCCCCATTGTGCTTGTAGAGAAACTGAAAGTTAGATGGCCCGGCCGACCCCTTCTCATCCCAGGCGCCTCGTCGCGCTCGACGGCGCGGGCAAGGCGGCCGTCGCCGCGGGCCGTGTCTGGCTGGTCGGCGCGGGGCCCGGCGACCCTGAACTGCTGACCCTGAAGGCCGCGCGCCTGATCGCCGCCGCCGACGTCATCGTTCACGACGGCCTGGTGTCGCCGGAGATTCTCTCGCTGGCGCCCGCGTCGGCCCGCCTGATCGACGTCGCCAAGCGCAAGAGCCGCCACACCCTGCCGCAGGACGACATCAACCGCCTGCTGGTCGCCTTCGCGCTGCAGGGCCTGACCGTGGTGCGGCTGAAGGGCGGCGACCCCTTCATCTTCGGCCGCGGCGGCGAGGAGCTCGAACACCTGCAGGCCGCCGGCATCGCCGTCACGGTCATCAACGGCATCACCGCCGGCCTGGCCGCCGTCACCTCGCTGGGCGTGCCGCTGACGCATCGCCAGCATGCGCACGGCGTGGTGTTTGTCACCGGCCATGCCAAACCCGGCGACGAAGGCACCGACTGGCGCGCACTGGCCGACACTGCATTCAAGGCCAAACTCACGCTGGTGATCTACATGGGTGTCAGCGGCGCCGGCCGCATCCAGGACGAGCTGCTGACCGGCCTGCCCGCCAGCACGCCGGTGGCGGTGATCCAGAACGCCACGCTGACGAGCCAGCGCCACATCACCACCACCCTGGGCCAGCTGGCCACAGCGATCGCCGAGTCCCGCCTGGCCAGCCCCTCGGTCATCGTGGTCGGCGATGTGGTCAGCGGCATCGCTGCGGCGGCGGAGCTCCCAGCGCAATTTCGCGTGGCCTGAGAGCATGGCCCGGGCTACACTGCCCCATCCCCGCCGGCCTGAGTTGCTCCGTTTTTGATAGCTTCTCACGCCCGCCAATCATGGGCTGGAGGCCGATTTGACTCAGAAATTCGATGTGGTTGTGATCGGCGCGGGTGCGGCAGGCCTGTTCTGTGCCGGGCTGGCGGGCCAGCGCGGCCTGAAGGTGCTGCTGCTGGACCACAGCGAGAAGGTGGCCGAGAAAATTCGCATCTCGGGCGGCGGCCGCTGCAACTTCACTAACCGTGACACCACGCCCGCAAACTTCGTCGGTGAGAACCCGCACTTCTGCCGCTCGGCGCTGTCGCGCTACACGCCGCAGGACTTCATCCAGCTGCTGCAGCGGCACGGCGTGCCCTTTC
>JAUSPV010000292.1 GCA_030652755.1 Caulobacter sp.
AGCAGCGCCGCAGGCGCGTGTCGAAGCACGCACGGCCTACTCCTCGCCCCCCACATAGTCCTGCACGAACTCCGGCGTCTCGTCGCCCCCGCCTTCGAAGTCGAGCGCATCCTCCTCGTCCAGCGGCGGGCGCGAGGGGTCGGGCACGTCGAAGCCGGGCGGCAGGTCGAGGCCCAGCAGGCCCGAGGCCTTCATCTCCGCCATGCCCGGCAGGTCGGCCAGATTGGCGAGGCCGTAGTGTTCGAGGAAGACGTCGGTGGTGCCGTAGGTCACCGGCCGGCCCGGCGTGCGGCGGCGGCCGCGCATGCGGACCATGCCCAGCTCCAGCAGCACGTCGAGCGTGCCCTTGCTGGCCTGGACTCCGCGCACGGCCTCGATCTCGGCCCGGGTCACCGGCTGGTGGTAGGCGATGATGGCCAGGGTCTCCTGGGCGGCCTTCGACAGCCGGCGCGGCTCGTCGCGCTCCTCGGTCATCAGGAAGGCCAGGTCGGTCGCCGTCTGGAACCGCCAGCGTCCGGCCACCTGCACCAGCTCCACGCCGCGTCCCTCGCAGCGCTGGCGCAGCACCTCCAGGCCCCAGGCGACGTCCGCGCCTTCCGGCAGGCGGCGGGCCAGGTCCTCGACCGACAGCGGCTCGGCGGCGGCGAACAGCAGCGCCTCCAGCGCCCGCTCGATCTGGGTGATCTCGGTCATGCCGGCGCCCCCTCGCCCGCCTGCGGCTCCTTGCGCTTGCGCAGGAAGATCTCGGTGAAGGCTTCGAGCTGCCGGGCCTCGATCACCCCCTCCTTCACCAGCTCCAGGCTGGCGGCCAGGGTGGAGGCGACATAGCTGGACCGGCTGGGGCCATCCGGGTCGCGCGCTTCGGGCGCCACGCCGCCCATCGGCGTCCAGACCGTGAACTCGTGAACCATGCCGCGCAGCCGGTCGCGGGCGTCCTCCAGGCCGTAGGCGACGGGGATGTAGGGCCGGTAACTGCGGTCCGCCTCCTTGCGACGCTGGCCGATATAGGCGCTCATCAGCTGGTAGAGATCGCCCTCGATGCGGTTGGATGACAGGATCTTCACCGCCTCCGGGTCGCCCCGGGTGAAGACGTCGCGCTTCAGCTGCGGCCGCTCGCGCAGGGCCTCGACGGCGCGGCGCATGGCGTCCAGCTTGGCGAGGCGGAAGGCCAGCTGGGCGGCGATCTCTTCGGCCGGCGGCTCCTCGGCCTTCGGCCGCTCGCTGCGCGGCAGCAGCAGGCGGGATTTCAGGTAGGCCAGCCAGGCGGCCATCACCAGATAGTCGGCGGCCAGCGAGAACCGCAGGCGCCGGGCCTGTTTGACGAACTTCAGGTACTGGTCGGCGAGCCGGGTCACCGACAGCTGCAGCAGGTCGACCTTCTGCGTCCGCGCCAGGGCCAGCAGGACGTGCAGCGGGCCTTCGTAGCCGTCGATGTCGACGATCAGCGCGTCCCCGTCCTCGGCGGCGTTGGACGCGGCCTGGAAGTCGAGGTCGGGCTGAAAGGTCGTGTCCGTCATCCGTCGAACCGGCCCTCGAAGGCGGCCGACAGCCGGGCGCGGCCCTGGGCGACGTCGAACGGCTCGGGCACGCGGGCCAGTCGGGCCATGGCGGCGTCGGCGCGGCGGCGGGCGTGGCCCTTCAGCTTGCGGCAGCCTTCGGCGACGGCCTTCATCTCGTCCATGTCGCCGTTGCAGTGCAGGACGACGTCGCAGCCGGCGGCCAGCGCCGCCCTGGCCCGCGCCTTGAAGCCGCCCTTGAGCGCCTTCATCGACAGGTCGTCGGTCATCAGCAGGCCGTCGAAGCCGATGGCGCCGCGGGTGACTTCGCGGATCACCGTCTTCGAGGTCGTCGAAGGCCGTTTGGCGTCGATGGCCGTGTAGACGACGTGCGCCGTCATCGCCATCGGCATGTCCGACAGAACCCGGAACGGCGCGAAGTCGCGGGCGTCGAGCTCTTCGTATGAAGCCCCGACCACCGGCAGCTCCATGTGGCTGTCGGCCATGGCCCTGCCGTGCCCGGGGATATGCTTGATGACCGGCAGCACGCCGCCGGCGATCAGCCCCTCGGCCGCGGCGCGGCCCAGGGTGGCCACCGTCTCGACGTCCAGTCCGTAGGCGCGGTCGCCGATGATCTCGTGGCCGTCCGGCGAGGGCACGTCGAGCACCGGCAGGCAGTCGACATTGACGCCCAGCTCCAGCAGGTCGTGGGCCATGAGCCGGGCGCCGAGCCGGGTGATCTCCCGCCGGACCAGCGGGTCGTTGGTCGGCAGGTCGCCGTAGGCGCGGCCGGGCGGGTACTTCGGCCAGTGCGGAGGGCCCAGCCGCTGCACACGGCCGCCCTCCTGGTCGATCAAGATCGGCGCGCGCGGGTCATCGAGGGTCTCCCGCAAAGCCGCCGTCAGGGCCCGGACCTGACCCGGCGTATCGATATTGCGCCGGAACAGGATGAAGCCCCAGGGCCGGACCTCCCGGAAGAAGGCAATCTCCGCCTTGGTCAGGGTCAGGCCCTGGCAGCCCAGGATGGCGGCGAGCCGGCTCACTTGACGAAGCAGCTCTTGCCCGCCGCCTTCAGGCGATCGCAGAAGGCCGTGGCGTCGGCGCGGCTGGCGAAGCCGGTCACCGAGGTGCGGAACAGGGTCTTGCCGTCCTTCTCGATGGTCTCGACCTGCTTGCCCTTGCCGGCGGCCATGCCCGGCGAAACCGACGCGGCGTCGTTCCAGCCCCTGTCGGCCAGGGTCTGGGAGGAGAAGGCGCCGATCTGGACCATGGCGGCGCCGCCGGCGGCCGGCGCGGGCGTCGGCGTCGCGGGCCTGGGCGCCGTGGCGACCGGAGCGGCGGGCCTCGGAGGCGCGACCGGCGCGGCCGCCGGAACCGCCGGACGCAGCTCCGCCGTCGTCGGGCTGGTGGTCGGGGCCGGACGCGGCTGGACCGGCTCGGGTTCGGGCGCGAAGGTCGGCTCCCCGGGGATGCCGCCGTCGTCGGTGTGGATGGTCAGGCCGGCGGCCGGGTCGGTCTGCGGCTGGTCGTCCGGCTTGGGCTCCACCTTGGCGGTCTCGACCGCCGCGCCGACCGGCTGGGGCGCGTCGTCAGCGCCGCGCAGGCCGTCCCGGTAGAGCCACACGCCGGCCCCGACGATCAGCACCAGCAGGATGACGGCGCTGATCAGCAGGATGGACGAGCCGCCGCCGCCGCCTCGCACCGGCCGGCGGGCGTCGAAGGAAAGCGGGGAGTCGGTGGGCGGCGTGTAGGCGCCGCGATCATGGTCGGACATTTTCAGACAGGCTCCAGGGAGCATCGTTACGGGCGCAGCGGCGAATCGCGCGCCGGAGGCGTCCAGTCTATCGAACGGGAGCTCCGGACCGCCAGCGACCTGACGCCGCCGTGAACGCTATGACCAGGCTTCGAGCTGGAACAGCTTCCGGTGCTCTTCGATGGCGTATCGGTCGGTCATGCCCGCGATGTAGTCGCAGACAACACGGGCGCGGCCGACTTCGTCGCGGTTCTGCGAGCGGGCGAACCATTCGGTCGGCATGACCTCCGGCTCGCTCATGAACAACGAAAACATCTCGGCGATAATGCGGCGCGCCTGACTGCGCGTGCGGTTGACCTTCCAGTGGCGGTACATGCGCTCCATCAGGAAGGCGCGCAGCCGGGCGAGGTCCTCGTTCATGTCCGGCGAAAAGGCGACGAGGGCGTGGTTCAGCCCGCGAACCTCGTCGGGCGAGGCGACCCGGCTCTCGCCGGCCCGCCGCAGGGTCTCGCCCATGACGTCGTCGATCATCGCCCCGATCATCCGGCGCACGGCCTCAAGACGGGTCAGGCGGTCGTCGAGGTCCGGCCGGTCGGCCCGCACGCCGTGCAGGATGGGGCCGATCAAAGGCACGTCGAGCAGCTCGTTCAGCTGGAACAGGCCGGCCTGCAGGCCGTCGTCGACGTCGTGGTTATTGTAGGCGATGTCGTCGGCCACCGCCGCGACCTGGGCCTCGGCCGACGCCCAGGTGCCGAGCTTGAGGTCGTAGGTGGCGTCGAACTGGCGGACCATGTTCCAGGACGGTCGCGACAGCTTCCCGGTCACCGGCCCGTTGTGCTTGATGACGCCCTCCAGCGTCTCCCAGGTCAGGTTCAGCCCCTCGTAGTCCGGGTAGCGGTGCTCGAGCTTGGCCACGACCCGGAAGGTCTGGACGTTGTGGTCGAAGCCGCCGAACGGCTTCATGCTCTCGTCGATCTGGTCCTCGCCGGCGTGGCCGAACGGCGGATGGCCCAGGTCATGGGCCAGGGCGATGGTCTCGGCCAGGTCGTTATCCAGGCCCAGGGCGGTGGAGAGCGAGCGGGCGATCTGGGCGACTTCCAGGGAGTGGGTGAGCCGCGTGCGGTAGTGATCCCCCTCGTGGGCCACGAAGACCTGGGTCTTTTCCTTCAGCCGCCGGAAGGCCGTGCAGTGGATGATCCGGTCGCGATCACGGGCGAACGGCGTCCGTGTCCGGCTCTCGGCTCCAGGGTGCTGCCGCCCCCGGGACATCGCCGGATTCTCGGCGTAGGGCGCTCTGGGCGGCGGCTGAAAGAAAGGGGACATTCGACGGTCCTGCGTTGCGCCCCCTTCCCTGAAGGCGCGGGGTTGCACATATATGAAGTCATGGAGTTTTCCACAGCCCCGAGTCCCGCGTTGAACACCGAGCCCGTCACCCTGTCCGAACAGGCCGCCCGCCGCCTGCATGCCATCGGCGCCGCCGAAGGACGTTCGGTGATGCTGCGCGTGGCCGTCGACGGCGGCGGCTGCTCCGGCTTCCAGTACCGCTTCGACCTGGTCGAGGACGCCGAGGCCGACGACCTGCGGGTCGAGCGGGACGGGGCGTCGGCCCTGGTCGATCCGATCTCCCTGGCGCTGCTGAAGGGGTCGGAGATCGACTTCGTCGACGAGCTGGCCGGCGCCGAGTTTCGGATCCGCAATCCCAACGCCAAGTCCAGCTGCGGCTGCGGCGTCAGCTTCTCGATCTGACGCGCACGGCGCTGGCGGCCGACTTGCCCGCGCCCGTCAGCCCGGGATGAACTGAAGCACGATCGCCAGCAACAGGCCCCAGATCAGCGGCGCGCTCATCGCCGACCAGGCCAGGGGCTCGCGCTGCCGCCGCCAGAAGATCCAGGCGACCAGCGGCCCGACCAGGCAGACGATCCAGAAGGTGATCATCAGGAAGAAGCCGATCCAGGCCAGCGGATTGAGCAGGTTTCCGCGATCATCGAAGACCAGAGGCGAAAACAGCGTGCCCACCGCCCCGAGCGGGGCTATGCCGACGCAGACCAGCGTCGCCAGGATCATCAGAATGAACCTCGCGCGTTGATCACGCTCCGCTAAGGTCTTGAGCCGCCCCGCCATGGTCCCTAGCCTTCTCCTCTCGCCACGGAGCCGTCAATGCGACTCGCCACCTGGAACGTGAACTCGGTCAACGCTCGCCTGGAAACGGTGCTGGCCTGGTTCGAAACCGCCTCGCCCGACGTGGCGGTGCTGCAGGAAATCAAATGCATTGACGAGAAGTTCCCGGCCGAAGCGTTCGAGCGCCTCGGCTACAACGTCGCCGTCCATGGCCAGAAGACCTACAACGGCGTGGCCATGCTCTCGAAGACCCCGATGGAGGACGTCCGCAAGGGGCTTCCCGGCGACGAGACCGATGAACAGGCGCGCTATATCGAGGCGGTGGTGTCCGGCGCGACGCCGGTGCGGGTGATCGGCATCTACCTGCCCAACGGCAACCCGATCGGCACGGAGAAGTTCGCCTACAAGCTGGCCTGGATGGACCGCCTGAACCGGCATGTGCGCACGCTCCTGCCGCTGGAGGAGCCTATGGTCATCGCCGGCGACTACAACGTCATTCCCTCCGAGGCCGATGTCGAGAAGCCCAAGGACTGGCTGGGCGACGCCCTGTTCCAGCCGGAGAGCCGCGCCGCGTACCGCGCGCTGCAGAACCTTGGCCTGACCGACGCCTACATGGCCGCCGACGGCGCGCCGGGCGGCTACACCTTCTGGGACTACCAGGCCGGCGCCTGGCCCCGGAACAACGGCATTCGCATCGACCACGCCCTGCTCTCGCCCCAGGCCGCCGACCGGCTGGTCCGCGTGGACATCCACCGCGACGTGCGCGGCGGCGAGAAGCCTTCCGACCATGTGCCGGTCGTCGTGGAGCTGGACCTGTGATCAAGCTGACCTTCTGCCTCATCCGGCTGCCCCACCTGACGCGAGAGGCGTTCCAGGATTACTGGCTGAACACGCACGGCCCGCTGGTCGCCAGTGTGGAGGCGCCGCTGCGCATCCGCCGCTACGTCCAGCTGCACAGCTTCGATCCGGCGGTCAGCGCCGACTCCCGCGCCAGCCGCGGCGGGCCCGAGCAGTACGACGGCGTCGCCCAGCTATGGTGGGACAGCTTCGACGACATGGCCCTGACCGCCCAGGACCCCGCCGCCCGCGAGGCCGGCCGGATGCTGCTGGAGGACGAGAAGCGCTTCATCGACCTGGCCCGCTCGCCGCTGTGGTGGGGCGAGGAGAAGGTCATCATCGGCGCCTGACAACGCGGACGCTGACGCGCGCCGGGACTCCCGCTAAGCCTTGGCGCATGACCGACATGTGGCGCCTGCTGATGATGCTGGGACTGGCCGGAACGGCGGTGACGTTCCTGGGCAGCCTGGCGCTGTGGTGGCACAACGACGAGCGGCGCATCCGCCGCGCCCTGCGCAATGTCCTGAAAAGCGAGCCGGAGGCGATGATCATCGCCCAGGGCCGTGGCCGGGGCGCGGGCTTTTCCTTCGCCTCCGGCCTGATCGCCGTGGCCTGGGACCGGGGCGACTGGTGCCTGATCTACCGCATCGACGAGGTGATCGGGGCCGAACTGATCATCGACGGCCAGGTGGTGGCCAGGGCCTTCCGGGGCGAGCCCCGCCGGGCGCTGGAGCAAGTCGTGTCCTCGGCCGACCAGGTCACCCTGCGCCTGCTGTTCGATGACCCGAAAAGCCCGGACTTCGAACTGGACCTCTGGCTGCGCGGCGACGAGGCCCGGCGGGACGAGTGGTCGCCCCGCGCGGCGATCGGCGAGGCCAACCGCTGGCTGGCCCGGGTCGAGGCCATCGTCCGGCGGCCGGCGCGCCCGCAGGCTCCGGTGGTCGCCGCCCCGGCCCCGGTGACGCGCATCGCCGAAGCCCCGCCCCGGGCGAAGCCGCGCCAGCCCGTAGCGCCGCCGGTGGATGACGACGGCCCGCCGTGGGACGGCGATCCGGAGTTCGATTTCGGGCCGGATGACGACGAAGAGCCGGACAGGCTTCGCGATAATTGACAGCGTAAACCCGTCAGCGCACCCTCCCCTCTGTCATCCTGGGGAGGAAAGCCATGACCGCGCTGATCGCCGCCGCCGTCTTCTTCGTATCGCTGCACCTGCTCGTCTCCGGCACCGCCCTGCGCGGCGTGCTGGTGGGGGCGATCAAGGAAGGCCCCTATATGGGGCTGTTCTCGCTGGCCTCGGTCGGCGGCATCGTCTGGCTGTCGATGGCCTATGGCGACGCGCGAGGGCTCGGGCCGGTCTACTGGGACCTGGGAACGGGCGCCCGCCATGCCGGGTTGGTGATCATGCTGCTGGCCCTGCTGCTGGTCGTGCCCGGCCTGACCACCCCCAACCCGACCAGCGTCAAGCAGGAGGGGACGCTCGACAAGCCGGACGTGGTGAAAGGCATGCTGCGCATCACCCGCCATCCGTTCCTCTGGGGCGTGGCGATCTGGGCCCTGGGGCATCTGCTGTCCAACGGCGACCTGCCCAGCGTCATCCTGTTCGGCTCCATCCTGGCGCTGGGCGTGTTCGGCACGGTCAGCATCGACGCCAAGCGCAGGAAGGCCCTGGGCGCCAAGTGGGACGCCTTCGCGGCCCAGACCTCGAACATCCCGTTCGGCGCAATCCTGACCGGCCGGCAGAAGCTGTCGCTGGGCGAGATCGGCTGGTGGCGGCTGGTGTTGGCGGTGGCGATCTGGGCGGCGCTGCTCTGGGCTCACCCCATGCTGTTTGGCGTCTCGCCCCTGGCTTGATGCGAGAAGCCGGCGGGGCGATGCTGGCGTGCGTTCCGGGAGCTACGCCATGAAAACCGCCGTCGTCCTCTCCGCCCTGGTGCTGGCCGCGCCATCCCTCGCGCTCGCACAGGGCCAGCCCCTGCGCCTGCTCAACCCGGCCGACGCCAACCGCGACGGCGTGGTCTCCGACGATGAGCGGGCGGACTATCTCGCGAAGAAGGCCGCCGGGGCCCAGGACGAACCCGGCCTGCCGGTCTCCGCGCCCCGGGCGGGCGGCGCCGACACCATCATCATGGGCAAACCCGGCGGCCAGCCGCGTGACGACGCCGGGGCGGCGGGCGAGCCTCCGGCCGCCGCCAGCGACTTCGAGAAGTCGGTCGAGACCCGGATCCGCAGGGATCGCGACGACTAGGAAGCGTCGCGCGCTGTCGGCGCCAGATCGGCCTCAGCGCTCGACCTGGCTGACGTCGCGGACCGCGCCCCTGGCGGCGTTGGTGGTCATGGCGGCGTAGGCGCGCAGGGCGGGCGACACCGCGCGGACGCGATCGACCGGCTTCCAGGCGTCCTTACCCCGGGCCACCATCGCCGCGCGACGGGCCTCGATCACCGCGTCGGTGAGCTCCAGGGTGATGCCGCGGTTGGGGATGTCGATCAGGATCGGATCGCCGGTCTCGACCAGCGCGATCAGGCCGCCCTCGCCCGCTTCCGGCGAGACGTGGCCGATGGAAAGGCCCGAGGTTCCGCCGGAGAAGCGGCCGTCGGTGATCAGGGCGCAGGCGGCGCCCAGGCCCTTCGATTTCAGGTAGGTGGTCGGGTAGAGCATTTCCTGCATGCC
>JAUSPV010000294.1 GCA_030652755.1 Caulobacter sp.
GGCGTAGGCCTTGCGTGGTTCGACACGCGCTCTTCGAGCGCTGCTCACCATGACTTGATAGAGTTAGTCATCCTGAGCAGCCCGCGCAGCGGGCGTGTCGAAGGACGCACGGCATCGAACTGGAGCCTCCAATGAACCACCGCCCCCTCGGCCGCAGCGGCCTGTCCATCGCTCCGCTCATGCTGGGCGGCAACGTCTTCGGCTGGACAGCGGACGAGGCGACCTCGCACGCCATCCTCGACGCCTTCGTGGCCGGCGGCTTCAACGCCATCGACACGGCGGACGTCTACTCAGGCTGGGTTCCCGGCCACAAGGGCGGCGAATCGGAGACGGTGATCGGGACATGGCTGAAAGCGCGCGGCCGGCGGGACGACGTGATGCTCGCCACCAAGGTCGGCATGTGGCCGGCGCAGCCGGGCCTGTCGGCGGCCAATATCGTGGCGGCCTGCGAAGGCTCGCTGAAGCGACTGCAGACCGACTACATCGACCTCTACCAGTCGCATCGCGACGACGCCGACACGCCGCAGGACGAGACCGCCGAGGCCTTCGGTCGGCTGGTCAAGGCCGGCAAGGTGCGCGCGATCGGCGCCAGCAATTTTGACGCCGCCCGGCTGGGCTCGGCGCTGAAGATCGCCGCCGACCAGGGCCTGCCGCGCTACGATACGCTGCAGCCGGCCTACAATCTGGTCGACCGCGCCATCGAGGGGCCGCTGCAGCAGCTGTGCGTCGAGCAGGACGTGGCGATCATCAGCTACTATGGCCTGGCCAGCGGCTTCCTGACCGGCAAGTACCGGTCGGCGGCCGATCTGGGGAAGAGCCCGCGCGGGCCGAGGTCGAAGGCGCTGCTGGAGAGCGAGCGGGGCCAGAAGGTCCTCGCGGCGCTGGACGCGGCTTCCGCAGAACTCGGCGCCACGCCGGCACAGGTCGCCCTGGCCTGGGTCATGGCCCGTCCGGCGGTCGCGGCGCCGATCGCCAGCGCCACCAGCCTTGAGCAGCTTGAGGAATTGATGGGGGCGGCGCGGCTGACACTGGACGCCGGCCAGATGGCGCGGCTGGACGCGGCGAGCGGGTAGGGGGGGCTTGGCGCCTTAACCCACCAAAAGCCGTCATGGCCCGACTTGTTCGGGCCACCCATGAACGTGGCCGGTTTCCGGTTGGCCCATGGCGCTGCGGACGAATGGCCAGAGCCATCACGCTTGGGTGGCCCGAACAAGTCGGGCCATGACGCGTAAGCAGGGGCAGCCTTGCCCCCGAAAAGCGAGACTCCGGAGACATATACTCTGGAGACAAACGAAGACATTTCGCCCCTTTGCGGGACATTGCCGCCGGCCACGCCCGCGCCGCTTGTCCCCGCCGACTCCGCCGGCGCCATACTACTGGAATGCAGGGCCTGAACCCCATCGCCGGATCGTCGCCAGGGCAAGCGCCTCAAGGCGTTGACCTCCCCATGCTGGGCCGGCATCCCGGGAGGCCGCGCGGCGCGGAGAGCCCCTTGAACCCGCATCCATCCCCCCGTCGGGGAGGAATCAGCCGTGGCCTGACGTGCGGTGATGAGCGCGGCAAGACACTGGAGACACTTCAGCGGCCGCTTGAGCGTCCCGCCGAAGCGTCAGGCGATCCGGCGGCCATCGACGGCAGCCAGCTTCAGAGACGGGGCCTCGGCGCCGTCGTCGGAGCGGGCGATGGCGGCGATGGCCAGGGCGCGGGCCGGACGTCCGAGCAGGCGCATCAGGGGTGCGGCCGGCTGCATGTGGCCGAGGAACCGGTCGACCTCGCCGCTCGGTCCGGCCAGCGGCGCGATCAGGATCTCCAGGCCCAGCGGAGGCACGCCGTCAGCCAGGATGTCTGCGTTGACGATCACCGGTTCGGGACGGCGGCGCGCGAACTCCAGCGCCGACTTCAGCTGCCAGCGGTCGCCGGCGCGCCAGAGCTCCAGCAGACAGCGTCCGCGCAGGTCGCTCTGGCAAAGATCGGCGATCATGCCGCCGACCAGCCGGAACGGATACTGGCCCTGCGACGTGCGCCCGACGATGAAGGTCTGGGGCAGAAGCTGGTGGAACGCCATCGGGTCGATGTCGGCGCGGGCGGGCAGCCCGGCTTCGCCCCGGCGGGACCGCCAATACTCCGTCAATCGTTCCGTGTTGGAATGGACCATGGTCCTGCCGTCCGTGGCGCGACCCCCGATGGTCGCATGGGGGTTGCAGGGAAGGTCGGGGCCAGGTCCGCAATGTCCCCTTTCGGGACGCGAAAGCCCGCCTCGGCGTGCTTCTTGCATGTGGGCGAGCGCGGATTTTGTTGAGGATTTTGACCATGGCGCCTCGAAACTGGTGGCTCGGACTGGCCGGCGGCATGGTGCTGTGGCTGGCCTCCTCGGCGATGCCCGGGCAGGACGCCGCGGCGCAATGCTGCGCCCCGCCGCCGCCGCCGCCCTGCTGCACCCCGCCCTCACCGCCGCCGTGCTGCACGCCGCCCGCGCCGCCGCCCCGGCCGCCGAGCCCTCCGGGCTGCTGCACCGGCGGCAATCGCACCAACGTCATCGTCAACAGCAGCGCCGTCGCGGTCGCCGTGAGCGGCGCCGGAGCCGGCGCAGCCGCCTACTATGGCGGCGGTGGCGGAGGCGGGGGCTACTACGCCCCGCCCAGCGCCACCGGCATGATCCAGGGCCTCGACGTCCAGGGCCTGCGCCGCACGCGTCAGGTCGCCTACGAGGCCAGCCGCACCAAGACCCGCCGCGTCGTCATCCGGGCCTTCTGCCTCGACGACCGCGACGTGCCCCATCCCGCCGCCCAGGTGTTCCCCGACCGGGATATCCAGGACGGCTACGAGGGCGAGCTCTACCGCTGCATCGCCGGCACGCGCATGCAGATCACCATCGCCGAGTTCGCCGAGCGGATTTCGTTCGATGGCGGCCAGACGATGATCTGCGCCAAGGGCGAGGCCCTGTACCGCACGCGCGGAACCGGCGCCGAAGGCGGTCAGCTGGTCTGCCGTCCCCAGGCCCCGGCCCGCGACTGCAACGAGCGCAGCCTGCTCCGCCGCTTCGGCGCCGGCACGAAGGTGCTGACCATCGTGACGGTCGAAAAATACACCGCCTACCGCGAGGAGGTGGTCACCGAATCGACGGCCTCGAGCTTCAGCATGAGCCTCGACGGCGGCGTCGGCGGGGTCGTCTACTAGCCGGCTCAGTCCTTGGGCAGCATGTCCGCCCGGACGATGCAGGCCTCCAGGATCGGCGCGTAGAGGTCCAGCGCCTCGCGCGGGGTCTTGCGGGGGCCGTCCGGCGGGGCCATCTGGGCGCGGTACTGGGCCCTGAGCTCCTCGCCGATGGCCTGGCCAACGGCGGGATCGAACGCCGCCGCCACCGTGTCGGCCCGGGCCCGCAGCAGGGGGTCGGCCTGCTTCATCCGCTCATAGAGCGCCCTGTCCTCGTCCGTGACCCCCACCGGCGTCGGCGCGGGCGGCATGAGCGAGCGGTAGACGCTGGTCGCCAGGGCGCAGCGGCCCAGCATCCGCAGTTCGCGCTCCGGCGCCTCCTGCGCCAGCGCCGGAGCGGCGCCCGCCGCCAGCAGCGTCGCCGCCATCAGTCCCGCCAGGCGTTTCATTGACCCGCTCCCGCGCCGGGCGCGCCCTCGGGCCTGACCACCAGCATCCAGGCCCTGTCCGCGGTCAGGTAGCGGCGGGCGGCGGCCTGGACGTCCTGCGGCGTGATCCGCTCATAGCCGGCCAGCACCGACCGCGTCGCCGCCAAGCGGCGCGGATCGGTCTGGGCGCCCGCCAGCTCCTCCAGCCAGTAGTCGTTGGTCTCGCGCGATTTGATCAGCCGCTCCAGCCGGGGCTTTCGCGCCCGGTCCATCTCGTCGGCGGTCGGCGGGGTGTCGCGCAGGTCGGCGGCGATCTTGTTCACATCGCGATAGAAGCCGTCGATCAGCGCCGGCGGGATCTCCACCCGCGCCGACAGGTAGCCCCAGCCGGTCCAGACGTCGCTGGCGTTCCAGCCGACCGACGGGGAGTAGGTCGCGCCCTGGTTTTCCCGCAGCTCCTCGGTGAGCCGCAGGTCGATCACGTCGCCGAGCAGGGCGACGTTCCGGGCCTGCTGCACATCGGCGTAGAAGTCGTCGGTCCGCCAGGCGATGTAGGCCACGGACTGGTCGTCCCGTCCCTTGTGAGTGACGACGACGGGCGCGCCTAGCGCGGCGGGGAAGCCGACCGAGCCTGAAGGGGCGGGGCGTTGATCAGGCCGAGGGGGCAGGGCGCCGAAGGTGGCCGCCACGGCCTCGACGGCCTTCTCGACGGTTATGTCGCCGACGATGACGACCTCCAGAGATCCGGTCGTCAGGGACTGAGCGAGCGCGCTTTTGAGGTCCTCCGGCCGGCTGGCGGCGATGTCCTCCGCCGTCGGCCAGGTCCAGCGTCGGTCGCCATCATGCAGGAGGCCCGCGAGGTCGCGGCTGAACACGCCGTTGCCGGTCGCCTGCCACTGCTCGGACAGGGTGCCGGCGTAGGTGCGGGCCCGCTGGAAGGCTTCCGGTCGCCATCCCGGCTCGCTGGCGTAGGCGGCCAGCACCTGCATCTGCACCCCGAGGTCCTCGGGACGGGTGCTGCCGGTCAGGGTGTAGGCGTCATCCTCGATGCCGAAGCGCGCGCCATAGACCCGTGAGGCCAGCACCCGCTCCATGTCCTCCGCGGCGATCCTGGCCAGTCCGCCCTCGATCACGGCCGAGCCGGCCCAGTACATCGACTGGCGGTCGCCCGGCTGGGCCAGAAGGCCCTCGCCGATCCGCACCTTCACCAGCACCTGGTCATCCCGGAACTTCGTCGGCTTCACGGTCAGCCGGACGCCGTTCTCGAAGCGCACGAAGACCGCGTCCAGATCCATGATGTCGCGTTGCTCCGCGACCTTGCCGATGGCGCCGAACGACTCATAGGGCCAGGCCATCTGGCGCGGCGCGGTCGGCGCGCTCACCGCCAGTTTGCGAGACGCTTCAAAGGCCTGGGCGACAGCGCGCTCACCGCCCTCGATCGGGGTCGGGGTCGCGACGAAGACCAGCGGACCGCCGCCGGAGAAGGTGGCCTTCAACGCCTCCGATACGGCCGCCGACTTGAGATCCTTCACCACGGCCTCGAACAGGGCGAGGTCCTGGGCCGGGCTGGTGATGACGTCGCGCTCCGTCAAGGTGTCGACCAGCGCGTTTGCCAGCGACGGTGTGCGGCGGGTGGCCGCCGCCGCGGCGCGGGACTTCAGCGCCTGGCGGTATTCCTCGACCTCGCGGTCAAGCTCGTCCTGGCGCACGCCGAAGAGGACCGCGCGGCGCTGCTCCTGCTCGACGGCTGTCAGGGCTTCCCGCCAGCCGCCGGGGCGGGCCGTCACGGCCAGGGTTGTGACCTTGGCGGCTTTCACCTGGTTGCCCGAGAAGGCGCCGGCGCTGAGGAAGGGCGCATCGGCACCGCGAGCGATCGCCTCCAGCCGGCGGTTCAGCACCGCAAAGCCCAGCTGCTCGGTCCATTGCCGGCTACGTTTGGCGACAGAGTCCGCTGACAGGTCCGGCGGCGCCGTCCAGCCGATCTGCAGCGTCGTCGAGGAACCCGGCTCGACCACGATCATCGTCTCCAGATCGCGCCTCGCCACCGGCCCCATCGCGGGCTCCGCACCATCGGGATGAGGGTTCTTCCAGTCGCCGAAGGTGGCCCTGATCCGCGCTTCCATGGCGTCGAGATCGAAATCACCGACGGCGACAAAGGTCGCCCGCTCCGGACGGTAGTAGGCATTGTAGAAGGCGGCGAGCTCGGAGCGCGGCGCCGTCTTCAGGACCTCGACCGCGCCGATGGGGAACCGCTCCGGCGGGCGCTGTCCCTTCAGGATGAAGCGCAGGCGGGACTTGAACACCCGCCAGCCCGGGCTGTCGCGGTTACGTTCTTCCGACAGCACCACGCCGCGTTCACGATCAATGGCCGCGGCGTCGATGAGCAGTTCGCTGGCGGTCTCGCGCAGCACCCTGAATGACAGATCGACGGTGGCGTCGTCCGTCTGGGGCAGGTCGAGCTTGTAGACCGTCTCCTCGAAATCGGTGGAGGCGTTGGTGTCGGCGCCGAAGGCCAGACCTTGGCGCTCCAGCATCTTCACCATCTCGCCCTCGGGAATACCCTTCGAGCCATTGAAGGCCATGTGTTCGAGGAAGTGGGCGAGGCCGAGCTGGGTCTCCGTTTCCATCAACGAGCCGGCGTCGAAGCGCAGGCGGAAGGAGGCCTGTCCCGGCGGCGTGGCGTTCTTGACCAGCGCGTAGCGCATGCCGTTCGGCAGCGCGCCGAAGCGCACGCCCGGGTCGGCCTCGATGTCGGAGGTCGCCTGCGGCCAGGCGCCGGGAGCCAGCGGCGTCGCGGCTGCGGTGACCTTCGACGTCGCCGGAGCTGACTTTTCGCCGGCGAACGAGGGCAGGCGGGGAAGATCAGGAAGGCGATCCTTGAGGCCCGCGCATGCCGCCAGGGACAGGGCCATCACGGCCGCGAGCGCCGGCCGGGTGAAGGAGATCATGTGGTGATGGGTCTCGGAAAACTCTTCAAGAGCGTTGGCTGTCACATTCGCCGGGCCCCGCGGCGAAGGCAAGGCCGCTTCTGGGCGGGGTCAAGACGGCGGCCGGGAACCGTCCTTCGCCGCATTGTCCGCGACAGGGCGCGCTGGTAGCCTTGATCATCGGGGTGAAACGGTCCCCCGGACAGGCCCTTGGCCCAAGCACCGTCTGAGTTTCCACGTTGGAGGCACGGATGGATTCGACGCTGGTTCAGGGCCCCGCCAGGCCGTCGCTGCGAGACCTGTTCATCGCCTCGCTCCGGATCGGCTGCCTGGGCTTTGGCGGACCGGCCGGCCAGATCGCGCTGATGCACCGCGTGTTCGTCGACGAGAAGCGATGGATCGGCGAGGCGCAGTACCTTCACGCCCTGAGCTTCTGCACCCTCTTGCCGGGCCCCGAGGCGCAGCAACTGGCCACCTACGTCGGCTGGAAGCTGCGCGGCGTCGCCGGCGGCCTCGTCTCGGGCCTGATGTTTGTGCTGCCCGGGGCTCTCGTCATTCTGGCGTTGTCCTGGCTCTATGCTTCACACGGCGAAGCGCCGCTGGTCGCCGCCGCGCTGACCGGTGTGAAGGCGGCCGTTCTGGCTTTGGTCGTCGAGGCGCTGGCGCGGGTCGGGAGGCGGGCGCTGAAGGGGCGCGCTGATCTGCTGACCGCCGTCGGGGCCTTCGTTGCGCTGGCCCTGTTCGGCGCGCCTTTCCCGATCGTCATCCTGGCCGCGGCGGCGCTCGGCCTGATGCGGCGGTCGCGGGGCGAAGATCCTGCGCCGGGCGCGGCCGCCGAGACACCCAGGCTGCGGGACATGGCGACGACCATCGTGGTCTGGACCACGCTCTGGCTGGCGCCGCTCGTCGTCTCCGCGGCCGTGTTGGGCCGCGGGCACTGGCTGACGCAGCTGGGCGGCGTCTTCGCGACCCTGGCCGCGACCAGCTTTGGCGGAGCCTACGCGCTGCTGGCCTGGCTGCAGCAACAGGCGGTCGAGACCCACGGATGGCTCGAGGCCCGTCAGATGGTCGACGGACTGGGGCTGGCGGAGACGACGCCGGGGCCACTTGTGCTGGTCAATCAGTTCGTCGGCTTCATGGCCGGCTGGGGGCAGGGCGGTCCAGGTTGGGCCCTGGCCGGCGCAGGCATGGCGCTGTGGCAGACGTTCGCGCCGAGCTTCCTCTTCATCTTCGCCGGCGCGCCCTACTCTGAACGCCTCCGAAGCAGCCGAGCGGCGCGCGGCGTGCTTGCGGCGGTCATGGCTGCGGTGCTGGGCGTCATCGCCAGTCTGGCGCTTTGGTTCTCCATACACGTGCTGTTCGCCCGGGTCGAAACCCTCACCACGCCGTGGGGATCCCGGTTGACGCTGCCGGACCTGGCGACGTTCGACCCGGTGACGGCGCTGCTCGCCATAGCGGCGGGGTTTGCCCTGATGCGGTTCAGGGTGAACGTCGTGCTGGTGATCGTCGCCTGCGCCGCGGCCGGCCTGTCGCGCGGCCTGCTGACCTAGTTGCCCGGGCGGGTGACGTAGAAGCTGGCGTTGTTGCCGATCGCCGTGGAGGTGCTGTTGATCAGGCGCCCGGCCCCGTTCACCGTCGTCGTGGACGTCGCCCCCACGTCCGCGCTGTTGGTCTGGGCGTTGCCGACGCTCATCGATCCCGTGCAGCTGGAGCAGCTGTAGGCGGTGGCGTCGTTGCCGACCGCCGTGGCGCGGCTGTAGCCGTCGTAGCCTTCCTGGCCCGAGAAGCTGGCGATCGCCTCGACGCCGCCCCCGGTATTGAGCTGAATGTTGTCCAGTATGACCGCCTCGCCCGTGTTGCCGGCCAAGGTGGAGTTGCCGACGGCGTAGGCTGTGGCGTAGCCGGCGCCGAACTGCCAGGCGGTCCCCTCAGCCTGGGCGCGGACGTAGGCCTCGTTGTACTGGTTGGCGGCCACGTCCAGCAACGGGCCTTCGTTCACCGCGCCGACGATGTTGCCGCCGGCCGTGGCGCTCGTGGAGGCGGTCTGGGCGTTCCCGTAGGCCGTGAACTGACTGGCCTGCACGAGGTCTCCGGTGTTGCTCTGGCTCACCGCGATGCGAGCGGCGGAGCTGTCCGTGCCGACCAGGCCGACGTTGTTGCCGGCGGCCACGCCTGACACATCGGCGGTCCCTGAAACGTACTGAACGACCGCGCCGCCGTCGGCCAGCACGTCCGCGGCGCTGGTCTGGTTGACGCGCACGCCGGCGGCTCCATTCGTCAGGCCGAGGGAGGCGGTGTTGGACATCGCCGTCGTGGCGACTCCCAGGTCGCCCGCGGAGGCCGTCTCGGCCTCGACATAGCCTTGAGCGGTCACATTGGGCGAGAAGGTCGCGATCTGGGAGAGCACGCCGGTCATCGTCGACTGCGTGACCGATGCGTCGGCGCTGTTGCCCGTGGCGCTGGTGTTGATCTGTGAGCCTTCGCCCATCCCGCCGGATACGTTGACGGTGGTGACCGCCTGGGCCGAGGCGGCCATGGTCTGGTTGGAGGTGATGGCCATGTCGACGCCTTCGGCGCCGGCCAGCAGGCTGTTGCCGGTCGCGGTCGTCTCCGCGCCAACGCCCTCCTCCACCTCGACCACGTTCAGGGTCTGGCTCGAGAAGATGTCGCCCAGCTGAATCTGGTTGTTGAGGACGGTGGCGTCCTGGGCCTGGCTAGTACCGGCCGCGCAGACCACCAGCATCGGGATCACGGCGATCGCTCCAGCGAGACGGTTCTTCGCGGGTCGAGGCATTGTTGGTCCCCAGGTTGTTGTACGCGGGTGTAAAGCCGCCGGTGACGCCGAACGTGCCGCCGCCCAGCGGGTCGCTGGTCAGGCAGGATTGCGGGCCGGGCATGCCGTAGAGGTTGGCAGACATCTCCACGACGGCCCGTTCCACCAGGGCGCGGACGCCCAGCTGCAGGGGCTCCAGCGCGCCGGAGCCGGCCGAGACGTCGAAGACGTTGCCGTTCAGGAAGTCGAACAGGCCGATGCCGATTTCCCGGCCGACGATCTGCTTCTGGTAGGAAATGACATCGACCACCTCGAGGGTGCGGCTGTTCACCAGTCGCAGGTCCATGGCGATGTTCATCACGAAGACGCGGTTACGGAAGCTGCCCTTCAGACCGTCGGACGCCGTGTCGCCGCCCGCGGCGTCCATGCCGGTCGAGCGGATGTTGTAGTTCAGCTCGGTGATGCCGCCGACGACGTGGAAGTCCGACCCGGGCATCTGGCCCGAGTAGATTTTGCGCGGCTCGGAGGGACCTTCCGCGGTGGGCGTGGCGCCGTCGCCGATCAGCTTGTTGTTCGTGTACTTGAGTTCCAGCTCGGTCACCGAGGTATCGAACCGCTCGACCATGGGCATGCCGGCCTTGGCGAAGGCGCTCATGGCCATCAGCGACGCGCCTTGCGTCAGCTTCCGACCCGAGCCGTCTGCCTCTTCCTTGCCGGTGTAGTCGCCGATGCGCCCGATCGCGATCCGCGGAGCGCGCAGATTATACTGACGCGCGTACTGGCCGATGCAGACCAGAGCCAGGGAGTAGGGGGTCGGGTTGGAGGTGACCGGGGCGGTGCCGATCGGCTTGGCGTAGAGGCCGCTCGGCCCGGCGACAGGCGTCGCGCAGGCCGACAGGGCGAGAGCGCAGGCGGAAAGGGCGGCGCCGGCCCTGGTTCCGGACAGGATGGTCATCAGTTGCCCCCGACGCCGCCGCTCGTGCCCGAGCCGGCGGTGACATTGCCATTGTTGGTCTGGCTGGAATTGACGATGACCGTGTTCCAGCTGCCCTGGGTCACGACCACGAGGTTGTTGCCGATCGCCGTCGACGAGCCGCCGAGCGCGCCGACTCCCGACATGCTGCCCGAGACGCCGCCGCCGCCGGCGCGGGCGAAGATGCTCTGGTCCTCGCCGGTCTGGATCACGCCGTCGACGATCAGGCGATTGCCGTTGGCGTCACGGCCGCCGAAGTCGGCGAGGCGGTTTTCCTGCCCGGAGGCCCGACCGTAGCCGGCGTTCATGGACGCCGAGTTGGTCGTCATCGTCTGCGCGTGAGCTGCGGCAGGCAGGGCGACCCCCGCGACAAGGGCGACGGCGGTCATCTTGAGAAGGGTCGCGACCATGGCGGGAACTCCATACGGACAATCAGGCGCCTGTCGGCAAGCAATGGCCGTGCCAAAACAGGACACCCGCATTCTGACGGCGAACCTCTCGCGATTTGGTTAAGGAATGCGGCGCCGGCGCCTGCCCGGAGAGTGAGGCGACCTCTCCAGGCTGGCCTCCTCTGGCCGCGGCTCGCGACCCGCCGGGCGTACCTTGCCGGGCCGGGGCCACGACGACGTGACTCGCGGCGCATTGATTCCCGACGCGGATTGCGAGACGCTTCCGCAAAAGAGGATAAGTGAGGGAGGAAAGAGCATGCTCGTTTCACAGATCCTGAAGGGCAAGGGCGACCTTGTGTTCACGGCGGGACCCGCCGAGACCGTCGGGGCGGTGGCTGCCTTGCTTCATTCACGCAAGGTCGGGGCGATGATCGTTGTGGACGGCGAAAGCGTCGTCGGCATCGTGTCGGAGCGCGATATCGTCAGGATGGTCGCGGAGGATGGCGGCGGCGCCCTTGGCAAGCCGGTGAGCATCTGCATGACGCGGGACGTGGTCTTCGCCACGCCGGAGGAGACGGTCGACTCGCTCCTGACCCGCATGACGGACCGGCGGATTCGGCATCTGCCGGTGCTGCGGGACGGCAGGCTGGCCGGAATCGTGTCGATCGGCGACCTGGTCAAGCACAAGATCAATGAGGTCGAGGCCGAGGCCGATGGCCTGAAGGCCTATATCGCCGCCGGCTGAGCCGGAGTCTCGGGCGGTATCTCGGCCGCGCCCGCCCTGGCAGCGTCCGCGAGGCTGTATTTGTCGAGCACCTCGGACGTGGCGTCCCTGGCGCGCAGCAGGGCTTCGCGCAGGGAGCAGGTGCTGAGGTCCGGGCAGTCATCGCATTTGCGGAAGGCCGTACGACTCACGCAGGGCGCCAGGGCCAGTGGCCCGTCAATCACGCGGATGATCTCCGCGAAGGTAATCGAATCCGCCGGACGCGCGAGCGCATAGCCGCCGAACTTGCCACGACGGCTGCGGACAAGGCCGCGCCGCGACAGTTCAAGGAGGATAGCCTCCAGGAACTTGCGCGGAGCGTCGGCGGCGACCGAAAGATCCGACGCCGTCATCTGCCCGCCGTCCTTGCGCGCCAGCTCGACGAGCGCGCGCAGTGCGTAGCGGGCCTTGTGCGATAGCATCGTTGCTCGCGCCTCCTTCCCCGCGTCATCGCAGGGCGGGGAGGGGGCGCGCAAGGCTTGATGCAGCCGCCGTCGGGACTTCCCCGCGCTCTCGATGTCCGGGAACGACCTGGCCACTATAAAGACTGACATAAGAGAGACCGTCCGCCCGCGCCAACACGGCCCGAGAACGCTGGTCCCCACAAAAGATCGCGGCGGGGGTTGCCAGAGTCAGATGCTCGCAGATATACGCCGCACCTCGCTCGGGGCCACGGCCGGCCAGCGCGGATCCAGAGCCGAAAGGCCCTTGATTTTCGCCGGCCCAGCCGCTAGGTTCCGCAGCCTCAATCGACTCGGTGATGGAACCAAGAGGGAAGCTCCTCAGCGGCCCGTCACCCCGTTTGCGCCCTACGACAGGCCCCTGGCCTTGAGTTGGCGAAAGCAGAAAAGAGCGGTTGACGGAGGATCGCTGCTTCGCCTAGAAGCGCCGCTCCTCGCCGGCCCGGAAGTCTTCGGATCGGCGCCTCAAGAAAACGGGCCTTACTTTTCAAGTAAAGCTGGTTGACTTGAAAAGGGTGTTTCACTAGAGACACCGCTTCCTGGGACGGCTGGAAAGTTTCCAGCAATGCCGGGGCAAGAAGATTGGTTCTCTTCAAAAAGAACTGGTTGACTTGGTTCTGCGGTTTCCTTAGAGACGCCGCTCCCGCTTCTCCGGTCCGCCGGGTTGGCGGGATCCGAAGAAACCGGAACGCTTCGAAAGAAGTCGGTTGACACGGAAAAACGGAGCGACTAGATACGCCGCTCCTCGCCGCCACCGGGCGTAAAACGGTGGGGTCGGAACCATCCGATCGGGTCTTTGACATCGTTGATTTGGAAAGAGAAACGCAGGCGGCGGCGTGCTGCGGACAGAGCAAGTCTGTCCTCGATACGCTGACAATTGCGGTCTCTTGAAAGACACCATGAATATCGGTCGAACGCTTCGGCGGTCGGCCAATGTGAATGGGAACTCGTCAAGATACTATGCAAACACCAGAACGCGATCCGGGGCTGCCCGCCCTGGATCAAATGATGGGTTAGCGGTCAACTCAACCTGAGAGTTTGATCCTGGCTCAGAGCGAACGCTGGCGGCAGGCCTAACACATGCAAGTCGAGCGGTAGAGAGAAGCTTGCTTCTCTTGAGAGCGGCGGACGGGTGAGTAATGCCTAGGAATCTGCCTAGTGGTGGGGGATAACGTTCGGAAACGGACGCTAATACCGCATACGTCCTACGGGAGAAAGCGGGGGACCTTCGGGCCTCGCGCCATTAGATGAGCCTAGGTCGGATTAGCTAGTTGGTGAGGTAAAGGCTCACCAAGGCGACGATCCGTAACTGGTCTGAGAGGATGATCAGTCACACTGGAACTGAGACAC
>JAUSPV010000143.1 GCA_030652755.1 Caulobacter sp.
GGGTGGGGGACCACGCGACGCGTGGTGGAGGGGAGTCGGCGCACGGACTCATTCCACGGCGCGGAAGGGGGGGGGCCGTCGCGCGGCATCTCCCCTCCACCGCCGTTCCGGCGGTCCCCCTCCCCAGCAAGCTGGGGAGGATTGGCGACCAAAGAAAAAGGGCCGGTGTTTCCACCGGCCCTTCTGCATTTCCGCTGATCGAGAGGACTACTCGATGTCCTCGTTGATCAGGCCGAGCTTGTAGTAGCCGTTGGCCTGCAGGACGTTCAGCACGGCCATGAACTGCTCGTAGGACACGTCGGCGTCGGCGCGGACGAAGACGCGCTCTTCGGTCAGCGGGCCGGTGACGCCCTTGGCGGTCATCGAGTCGTTGATGTCCGGGATCAGGTTCGTGAGGCTGGTCTGCTTCTCGGCGATGAAGATCGCGCCCGAATCCTGGATGGAGATGAAGGTCGGTTCCTTCGGCTTGGGGGCCGAGGGATCAGGCGGGATCGCCGGCGGCAGGTCCAGCGCGATTGACACCGTCGCCAGAGGCGCGGCGACCATGAAGATGATGAGCAGCACGAGCATGACGTCCACGAAGGGCGTCACATTGATTTCGCTGTTTTGGCCAAGATCGTATTTCTTGCCGCCACCGCCGCCGAGTTTCGCACCCATTCGGACACTCCCAGTATGCCGCCGCTTCCGATGCGACGGCTAATCATTCGGGCCACCCATTGCGCGGATGGCAGCGCTTGTAAAGCCCGACTCTCGCCGAACACGAAATCGCCGACACGCTGGGCAAAACCTGTTCCCACGCGGTAAACGCCGGGACCATGACCTTCGATTTCGACGCCTATGTGACCGCCGCCCTCTTCGACCGCTCGGGGCGAACATTGTTCGCTCTGGGAGACGGCTCGGTGCGGGCCGTGGCGGCCGGCGGATTCATAACGGTGGAGGCTCACGACGGGGCCGTGCTGGCCGCCTGCCGCCACCCGTCGGGGGACGGGATCCTTACCGGCGGCGACGACGGCCGCGTGGTCTGGACCCGCGTCGACGGCGACGAGATCGCCGCCACCCTGGTCGCCGAGGTCAAGGGCCGCTGGATCGACGCCGTCGCCGCCTCCGCCGAATCGGGCCTGATCGCCTTCTCCGCCGGTCGCGACCTGCATGTCCGCGACAGCAACGACGCCGCCTTCGCCCGCGTCTTCACGCACGAGAAGTCGGTGTCGGACGTCGCCTTCGATCCCAAGGGCCGCCGAATCGCCGCCGCCACCTACGGCGGGGCCGCGCTCTGGTACGCCCGGATCGCGGAGCAGAAGCCCAGCCTGCTGAAGTGGGCCGGCGCCCATTCGCTGGTCGCCTTCAGCCCCGACGGCAAGTTCCTGATGAGCGCCATGCAGGAGAACAGTCTGCACGGCTGGACCGTGGCCGACGGCAAGAACATGCGCATGGGCGGCTATCCGGCCAAGGTGAAGAGCATGGCCTTCCTGTCGAACGGGGTGATGCTGGCCACCTCCGGCGCCAACGGCGCGGTGGTCTGGCCGTTCAGCGGCGCGACTGGCCCGATGGGCAAGGAGGCGGCCGAGATCGGCTTCGACCAGACCGCCCTGGTCGTGCGGGTGGCCGCGACGCCGAAGCTGTCCCTGCTGGCCGCCGGCCTCGACGACGGCCGCGTCTGGGTCGCCGACCTCAAGAGCGGCAAGATGGACACGCTGAAGGCCGAGAAGGGCGCGGCCATCTCGGCGCTGTCCATCACCGCCGACGGCACGCGCGTGGCCTGGGGCGACGAAGACGGCGCGGCGGGGGTCGTGGAGCGTCTTTGATCCTCCCCGTTTACGGGGAGGGGGACCGCGCGGAGCGCGGTGGTGGGGCAGCGCCGAGGTCGGCCGGTTAGCGAGCCACCGCCTCGGCGATCAACCGCAGCGCCGCGTCAATATTGTCCCTGACGAGCTGGTCCGGGATCCGCAGCACCCGGACGCCCTGTGCGCGCATCCAGGCGTCGCGCTGGGCGTCGTGCGCTTGCCGCTCATCGTCCAGATGCACCCCGCCGTCGATCTCGATCGCCAGCCGGCGGGCCGAGCAGAAGAAGTCCACAACGTAGGGCCCAAGCACATGCTGGCGGCGGAACTTCACGCCGCCCAGCTGCTTGCCGCGCAAGGCCATCCACAGCCGCTGCTCCGACCGGGTCATTGAACGCCGGAGGCTTCTGGCGAGCGTGATGGTTGAGGGCGACTCATGTCGCCACCCTAGATTGTTCTTGTTTTGTTCGCAAGCCGTCTGACTGCGGCGCTGCCCCACCACCATGCTCCGCATGGTTCCCCTCCCCGCGAGCGGGGAGGAAGAAGATCTAGAACCCGCTCATCGTCGCCCAGACATCGAACGGGTCCCGCCGTGTTCGCAGTCCGTTGATCGGCGCGGTTTCGTCGGCCCAGCCCAGGGCCATGCCGCTGAACAGCATGTGGTCGTCGGGCAGGCCGATGTGGTCGCCGACGGTCCTGGGATAGCGGGCCCAGAACTCCTGGGCGCAGGTGGCCAGGCCGCGCTCGACGGCCAGCAGCATCACCGTCTGCATGTACATGCCGACGTCCGCCCACTGCGGCCGGCCGAGCTTGCGGTCCAGGCTGAAGAACAGGCCGACGGGGGCGCCGAAGAACTGGGTGTTCTTGAACAGCTGCTGCAGCCGGGCCGGCTTGTCCTCGCGCGGAATGCCGAGGGTGGCGTAGAGGTCCTCGCCGCATTCGAAGCGCCGGGTGCGGAACGGGTCCCAGAGATTGTCGGGATAGACGTCGTACTCCGGCGTCTCGCCGCCCATGTTGGCGGCCACCTTGGCCTTCAGCGCCTCCAGCGGCGCGCCGGCCAGGGCGTGGACCCGCCAGGGCTGCAGGTTGCCGCCGGACGGGGCGCGATGGGCGGCCTCGAGGATTTCGCGGACCAGGGTCCCGGGCACCGCGTCGGGCTTGAAGGCGCGGACGGAGACGCGGCGATCGACGGCTTCTGTGACGTTCATGGCTCTTTCGCTCCGCGGCGGATTGGGCGACATGGGGTTAGCATCCATCCGCCACGTCAAGGCAAGGGGAGCGGCGCGTGAACCCGGAAGACCCGGACAAGGACGGCGAGACGCCCGGCGCGCCGAAGGACGAGGCCGTCCAGCCCGTCGATGAGGCCGTGGCGGGGCCGCCGGATATCGAGCCCGAGCCCGCGCCCGCGCCGCCGGTCCCGCCGTCGAAGCCGCGCTTCGAGCCCCTGCCGCCCCGAAAGGCGCCGCGCCGGCCGGGCGGTGTCTGGCGGCTCGCGCGGCGGCTGGCGCTGTGGGCTTTCATCCTGGTCGTCGTCGTCCCGGTGGGCGTCACCCTGTTCTACCGGTTCGTGCCGCCGCCCTTCACCCTCCTGATGGTGCAGCGGGTGGTCGAGGGGAAGGGCTGGGACTACCGCTGGCGATCGCTCGACCGCATGTCGCCGGCCCTGGTCCAGGCCGCCATCGCCGCCGAGGACGCCCGCTTCTGCGAGCACAACGGCTTCGACTTCGAGGCCATGGAGAAGGCCTGGAAGAACAACCAGCGCGGCGGCCGCGTGAAGGGCGGCTCGACCATCAGCCAGCAGACGGCCAAGAACGTCTTCCTCTGGCCGGCCCGGTCCTACGTCCGCAAGGGACTGGAGGCCTATTTCACCGTCCTGATCGAGACCCTGTGGGGCAAGCGGCGGATCATGGAGGTCTATCTCAACGTCGCCGAGATGGGGTCGGGGACCTATGGCGTGGAGGCCGCCTCCCGCCGCTACTTCGGGGTCAGCGCCGACAGGGTGACCCGCGCCCAGGCCGCCCGACTGGTCGCCATCCTGCCCAATCCGCTGAAGTATCGCGCCGTGCAGCCCGGCAAGTACGTGGCCAACCGCTCCCGGCGCATCGGCGCGGCGGCCGGCACGGTGCGCAATGACGGCCTGGCCGCCTGCGTGGGCCGGATGCGTCGCCCGACCGCGGCCGAGCGGGCCGAGCCGGCGCCCGAGCGCAAGCCGACGGTCCGCCGGCCCGCGCCGGAGCGGAAGGCCGATCCGCTGCCGGAGGCCGAGGCCCCCGCGCCTGAACCGGCGGCGGCGCCCGAGCCGTCCCCGGCCGGGATCGAGCCGCCTGTCTTCGAGACCCCGCCGGACTCCGACTGACAACCTCGTCCCGACCGCCCCGGTCATGGTTGCCCGACTTTCACCCTGTCCTGTGGCCATGGCGTTTACCGTGCCGGCCGCAGTCTTCCCGACCGACGGTCAAGACCGGTCGGGACAGGTGGGGCCATGACAACCGAGCGTACCATCCTTCAACGGATGCGCGATTTCGCCGGTGCGTTCCGGCGCGACGACAGCGCCGCCGCCGCGATCCAGTTCGCGCTGATGGCGCTGCCGCTTTCGGTGGCCGTCTTCGGCATGGTCGACGTCAGCCGGGCGTCCGCAGCCAAGGGCCATCTGCAGGATGCGCTGGACGCCGCCGCCCTGGCCGCGGCCCGGTCGACCGCCACCACCGACGAGGGTCTCCAGACCGTGGGCGAGGGCGTCCTCGTCGTCGATCTGACCGGATCGCGCGCCACCCTGAAGAGCTCGAGCTTCAAGCTGGCAGACAACGCCGTCGTGGCCTCCGCCACCGCGAAGATGACGCCGGTCATCGCCGGCCTCTGGCTGGACGGCGACATGGAGATCGGGGCGGAGACCGAGGTCGTTCGAGCCTCCAAGAACATCGAGGTCGCCCTGGCGCTGGACATCACCGGATCGATGGGCGGCAGCAAGATCACCGACCTGCGGGCGGCGGCCAAGGAACTGGTCGGGATGATCATCCAGTCGCAGCAGACGCCCTTCTATTCGAAGGTGGCCCTGGTTCCCTACTCGATGGGCGTCAACGTCGGCGGCTACGCCGCCAGCGTGCGAGGAACGCCGACCGCCGGCACCTGCACCACGCCGGGCTGCGAGAAGTTCACCTTCACCACCGCCTCGGGCGGCACGGCGACACGAACCATCAGCACCTGCGTCAGCGAGCGCACCGGCGCGGAGGCCTATACCGACGCCGCGCCCTCCACGGCCTTCGTCGGCCGCAACTACGCCGGCAGCGGCAACCCCTGTCCGGCCGCGTCGATCATGCCGCTGTCGAGCGACGAGACCGCGCTGAAGGCCCGGATCGACACGCTGCAGGCTTCCGGCTCGACGGCCGGCCAGATCGGCCTCGCCTGGGGCTGGTACATGGTCTCTCCCAGCTTCGGCTATCTATGGCCGAGCGACGACAGCCGCCCGGCGCCCTACGGCGGCGACGACCTGCTCAAGGTCGTGGTGCTGATGACCGACGGCGAGTTCAACACCACCTACTGCAAGGGCGTGATCAGCAAGGACGCCACCTCCGGCTCGGGATCCTCGTCCGACAAGATCAACTGCAATGCCACCAACGGCAACGCCTATGCCCAGGCCGAAGCTCTCTGCGATGCGATGAAGGCGCAGGGCGTGGTGATCTACACCGTCGGCTTCGCCCTGTCGGGTAACAGCGCGGCCGAGAATATCATGGAAGACTGCGCCACTGACGCCGACCACATGTTCCTGCCCGACAGCGGCGCGGACCTGAAGGTGGCCTTCCGCGCTATCGGTCAGGACATCAACGCGCTGCGACTCTCGAAATGACCCGGCGACGGTAAAGGTCGGATTCACCACGCCTGTTGGCTCTTTTCTTACGCTCACGCGCGAAAATGCCGGTTCAATCGGGGTAAACGACTCATGAACCGCCGACGTTCGACGGGATCTGGAAACGGGTCCGCCGGTTTTCTCTCGCGCTTCGCCCGCGCGCGCAGCGGCGCCGTGGCCATCTGGTTCGCGGTCATGGCCCTGCCGCTCGCGGTGATGTCGTTCGCGCTGATCGACATCAACCGCGCCAGCGTCGAGAAGCGCCATCTGCAGGACGCGCTCGACGCGGCGGTGCTGCTGGTCGCCCGCTCGACGGCGACGACGGACACACAGGCCCAGGCGCTGGGGTCGGCGGCGCTGGCCGCCCAGCTGACGGGCATGAGCGAGGCGACGCTGCTGAGTTCGTCCTTCAAGATCGTCGGCAGCACCGTCAAGGGAACCGCGACGTCGGGTCTCTCACCTTACATTTCCAACCTCTGGCTGGGCGGCGACATGAATGTCGGCGCCGTGTCGGAGGCCACGCGCGCGGCGACCAACCTGGAGATGGCGTTGGTGCTGGACGTCACCGGCTCGATGGCCGGGTCGCGGATGACCGACCTGAAGGCGGCGGCCAAGGACCTGATCGACATGGTCGTGTCGGATTCGCAGTCGCCCTACTACTCCAAGGCGGCGCTGGTGCCCTATTCGGTGGCGGTCAACGTCGGCGGCTATGCGCCGTCGGTCCGGGGCGCCGTGGTCGGCACCCGCTCCATCAGCGGCATCTCCTGGCAATCGGGAACGTCGAAGAACATTTCCGGGATCAGCAAGGCCAGCACGGCGGTCGTCACCTCGAACAGCCACGGCTTCCAGAACGGCGATGTCGTCTACATCAGCGGCGTCAACGGCATGACGCAGGTGAACAACAAGTACTACACGGTGTCGAATGCCGCGACGAACAACTTCCGCCTGTCGGGCACGAGCAGCTCAAGCTGGAGCAACTATTCCTCCGGCGGCACCATTCGCAAGTGCCAGGTGTCGGACTGCACCATGGTCGTGACCACCTCGGCGGCCCACGGCTACGACAACGGCGACGAGATCTACTTCTCGGGCGTCGGCGGACTCACCGCCCTTAACGGCAACACCTATTCGATCGCCAACAAGACCACGACGACCTTCTCCCTCCCCGCCGTCTCGGGCCCGACCTCCTCGGCCTGGACCTCGGGCGGAACGGCCTTCTGCACCAAGTACGGCTGTGAGTACCAGCGCTTCACCAATGCCTCCTCGACACCGGCGACGCGGATGCACCAGATCAACACCTGCGTGACGGAGCGGACGGGCACGTACGCCTACACCGACACGGCGCCAGGGACCGCTCTGGTCGGAGCCAACTATCCGAGCACCAGCAACCTTTGCCCGACGGCGACGATCATGCCGCTGAGCACCGACAGGACCGCCTTGAAGGCCCAGATCGATACCTATGTCGCCGCAGGCTCGACCGCCGGCCAGATCGGTGTCGAGTGGGGCTGGTACATGGTCTCGCCGAGCTTCGCCTCGCTGTGGCCGGTCGCCAGCCAGCCGGCCGCCTACACCAAGCCGGACCTGCTCAAGGTCGTGGTGATCATGACCGACGGCGAGTTCAACTCGCCCTACTGCCAGGGCGTCATCGCCAAGAACGCCGGCAGCGGCAGCGGCGACACGGCCGACAAGATCAACTGCAACGCCACCAATGGTCAGGGCGCGGCCCAGGCGCTGCAAACCTGTACGGCGATGAAGAGCGCGGGCGTGGTGGTCTACACCGTCGGCCTTGGCATGGCCGCCGGCGGCGAGGCCGAGACCCTGCTCAAGAACTGCGCGACCTCGTCCAGTCACCTGTACCTGCCGTCCGGCGGCGGTGCGCTCAAGGACGCCTTCGCCGCGATCGGTCGCGACATCATGAAGCTGAGGCTGTCGAAGTAGGCATTCGTCACCGTCGGCGAGGTCAGCCGGCGGCGCGCTCCCTGGCCTCGACCTGCTCGCAGGCTGTCGCCAGCACCTGGATGAGGGCTCCGCCGGAGATCGGCTTGGTCAGGTGCCCGTCGGCCCCGGCCGCTATCGACGCCTCGATATGCTCGGGCAGGGCGTTGGCCGACAGCGCCCAGATCGGCGTCGGCGGCGCGCGGCGGGCGCGCTCGTCCTGGCGAATGGCGCGGATGGCGGTCAGGCCGTCCATCACCGGCATCTGCATGTCCATCAGGATCAGATCGAAGGCGGCTGAGGCGGCCGCCTCCACCGCCTGCGCCCCGTTCTCGACGCTGACCAGGTCGACGCCGACCTGGCCGAGCAGCAGCTCGACGACCTTGCGGTTGATCGGATGATCCTCGGCCAGCAGCACCCGCGGCTCACGTTCGCCGTGCGACAGGCCCGACGGCGCGACCGGCGCCGCCGTTTCCGGCCTGGCGGCGCGCTCCAGATAGAGGGTGAGGGTGAAGGTCGCGCCTTCGCCCGGCGTCGACTCCGCCTCCAGGTCCCCGCCCATGGCTTCGGCCAGGGCGCGGGAGATGGCGAGACCCAGACCCGTGCCGCCGTAGCGGCGGGTGATGGAGCCGTCCGCCTGCTGGAAACGCTCGAACAGACGCGCCTTCACCTCGGGCAGGAAGCCGATGCCGGTGTCGCTGACCGTCAGGGTCAGGCGGGTGCGGCCGCGGGCCTCGTCGCGGGCCGTCGCCTTCAGTCCAAGACGGCCGGCAGATGTGAACTTCACGGCATTGGACAGCAGGTTGCCGATGATCTGCCGGATCCGCACCGCGTCGCCGACGAAGGCGCCCTGGGCCTCGGGCGCGATATCGATATCGAAGCCCAGCCCCTTGCCCTCCACCGCCGGACGGAACAGGGCCGCGGCCGACCGCAGGCAGTCGCCCAGCTCGAACGGTTCGGCCTTCAGCTCCAGGCGACCGGCCTCGACGCGGGCCAGGTCCAGCACGTCGGCGAGGATGGCTTCCAGCGTCTGGCCCGAGGTTTCGATCAGCCCCACCATCTCGGCCTGGGCGTCGGTGAGCGGCGTCTGGGCCAGGGCCGAGGCCACGCCCATCACGCCGTTGAGCGGCGTGCGGATTTCGTGGCTCATGTTGGCGAGAAACTCGCTCTTGGCGCGGTTGGCGGCCTCGGCGGCGTCGCGGGCCCGCGTGATCGCCTCCTCGGACAGCTTGCGGGCGGTGATGTTCTTGAGCACGCCCAGGACGCCGTCGATGCGGCCATCCTCGCCGTACAGCAGCTCGGCCGCCGCGAAGGCCCAGACCAGACGGCCGTCTGGCGGGTTCAGGCGGTATTCGGTGCGGAAGGGCGTACCGTCTCGCAGGTGCTTGTCCCAGGCGGCGACGGCGGCGGGGCGGTCCTCGGGGTGGACGGTGATCCACATGTCCCGCGCCACGTCGTCATAGCTCAAGGCGCCGCCGAAGAAGGTGTCGGCCGCCCCGTCGACGCGCAAGGTCCGGGTCCGGAAGTTGACCTCGTAGACCAGCACCTCGGCGATCTCGAGGGCCAGCTCCAGGCGCTTGGTGGAGCGCTCGGCCAGCTCAAGCGAGCTGATCACGCCGCTGATGTCGTGGCTCATCGAGACCAGGCCGCCGATCTCGCCGGTGGAATCCTGCCATGGGCACAGGGTGGCGCGCAGCCAGCGGTCCGGCAGCCGGTGGCTGGGCACAAGGATGCGGTCGGTCGCCAGGGTCTCGCCCGCCAGGCAGGCCTGGTAGGACTCCTTGAGCGAGGGATAGGAGACCGGAAACAGCTCCTCCATCGTCCGGCCCAGCGCCTCGGCCTCGGGGATGCCCTTCTCCTCGACCCACCGGTCGTTGACGAACAGGTAGCGCAGGTCGCGGTCGGTCATGCCCAGCGCCACCGGGGAGGCCCGCATGATGGCGTCCTTCAGGACCGTGGCGGCGCGGGCCTGGTTGGCGGCCTCCTCGGCGATCCGGCCGGCGCGCAGGCGCTCGATGGCTTCCGCCAGCAGGGCGGCGAGGTCGGCGAGGTCGGCCATCAGTCTTTCGTCGCGTTCCCGGGGTTCCGGTCCGACCACGCACAGCGCGCCCAGCCGGGCGCCGTTGGAGAGCTCAATGGGCGCGTTGCAGTAGAACCGCGCATACGGCGGACCCTTCACCCAGGGATGGTTCGGCCACTGGGCGGCGAGATCCTCGCGCCATACCGCGCCTTCGTGGAGGGTCTGGGCGGTCGTGGAGCCGGCGAGGCCGGCGAACTCTTCGGGCACGCCCTCGAAGCCCGACATCCAGACGCGGTCGGCGTCGACGAGGACGACGTAGGCGAAAGGGGAGTTGGCCGCGCTCCGGGCCAGCCGGGTCACCCGGTCGATGACCGGCCGCAGGGCGACGCGGTCGAGCGCCCGGACCTCGGCAAGGCGTTGCGCTTCGTCTTGAAGAGGCGCGAGTGGCGCCATGCCCGGCTTCCCCATTCTTGCTTGGGGCGAAGACTGATCGGCGCGTGGTTAATTTAGCGTGCGCGACAGGCCGGTTCTGACGTCGCCGTCAGAGCAGCTTGATCTCGCGCAGGCGCTGCATCAGGAACGCGTCCGCCGTGATCGGCTCCGGATAGCGATCGGGATTCTCCGCCGTGGCGCAGCCGGGCAGGGTCCTGATCTCGTGGTCCGGCGCGAAGTGCAGGAAGAACGGCGTCGAGTAGCGCGCGAAGCCGCGACGCTCCGGCGGCGGATTGACCACCTGGTGGATGGTCGAGGGCAGAACGTGGTTGGTCGCCCGCTCCAGCATGTCGCCGATGTTGCAGACCAGGCAGCCCGGCGGCGGGTTGATCGGCAGCCACTTTCCGTCGCGATCCTTGACCTGCAGCCCGCCTTCTTCGGCGCCGAGCAACAGGGTGATGGCGTTGATGTCGCCGTGGGCGCCGGCCCGCACACCGGTCGCGTCGGCGGGGATCGGCGGATAGTGGAGCAGGCGCAGGATGCTGTTGCCCTCGGCCACCGAGTCGTCGAACTGGTGACGCGGCAGGCCCAGGTAGTGGGCGATGGCCTGCAGGACCTTCACGCCCATGCTGTCCAGCGCCCCATAGAGCCAGGCGATCTTCTCCTGGAAGTCGGGCGTCTCGGCCGGCCAGACATTGGGCGGCATCAGGGCCTCGTAGCGGTGGCCGGGCGTCAGGTCGCGGCCCATGTGCCAGAATTCCTTCAGGTCGTGGTGCGTCGCGCCCTTGGCCGTCTCGATGCCGAACGGGATGTAGCCGCGCTGCCCGCCCTTGCCGACCGCGTACTGTTTCTTCACCGCCTCGGGCAGGGCAAAGAAGCGCTTGGCCGCGTCGATGGCCGCGTCGATCCGCGACTGCGGCATGTCGTAGTCGGAGATGGCCGCGAAACCGTAGCGCCGGAAACTGTCGCCGAGCGCCTTCGAGAAAGCCTCGAAGTCGCTGTCGTAGAGCGAGAACGAGACGGGCTCGAACGCGGATCGGATCAGGGTGGTGTCGGTCATGGCGTCCCTTTTACACCCGGCGCGGGGCCCGCGCACCTGACCTGGATCAAGGTCGGGCGCCCGACAATGGAACTTTTGTCGGCGCAACCCGTTAGGGCGGTACAATCACACCGGAGCTACCCATGCTGAAGACCTCGGCGCTCGCCGCCTGCCTGCTCGCCGCCACTGCCCTGGGCGCCTGCACCACCATCGACCCCTACTCGGGCGAGACGGTGCGCAACAACACCGGGACGGGCGCGATCGCGGGGGCCGTCGGCGGCGCGCTGCTGGGCTACCTGACCAACACCAGCGACGGCGAACAGGGCCGCAAGAACGCCCTGCTCGGCGCCGGCATCGGCGCGCTCGGCGGCGCGGCCGTCGGCAACTACATGGACCGCCAGCAGGCCGAACTGCGGGCCGAACTGGCCGGCACCGGCGTCAGCGTCACCCGGCAGGGCGACAACCTGATCCTCAACATGCCCAGCGACGTCACCTTCGGCGTCGACCGGGCCGACATCCAGCCGCAGTTCTATCGCGTGCTGGACGGCGTCGGCACGATCCTGAACCGCTACCCGCAGACCATGGTCGACGTGACCGGCCATGCCGACTCCACGGGCGACGACATGTACAACCAGACGCTGTCGGAGCGCCGCGCCAGTTCGGTTGCGTCCTACCTGATCAACAACAGCCGCCTGCTGCGCGACCGCTTCTACGTCCAGGGTCGTGGCGAAACCCAGCCGATCGCCAGCAACGCGACTGTCGAGGGCCGGGCCCAGAACCGTCGCGTCGAGATCGTGCTGCGGCCGTTCCGCGGCTAGATCTGTTCTCTATTTCGGTGCGGGCGGCTTCTTTGGAGCCGCCCGTTTCCGTTTCACCACCTCGGCCACCGGCACGACCCCGTCTTCGGCGGGCAGGAGCGCGGCCTCCAGCGGGATCACCGGCGCGATCCGGTCGACCGGGACGATGCCCTTGAGTTTCCTCGGCTTGAACAGCGGCGCCGGGATCGGGGCGTTGCCGTGCAGCAGCCCGACGCCGGCATAGATGCCGCCGGTCATTTCCAGGGTGAACCGCTCCTGGTCCCGCTCGCGGATGTCGGCGCTGGTCTCGGCCACCTCTTCGGGCGTCAGACCCAGCGCTTCCAGCGCTTCCGCGCCAAAGGTCATGGCCGACTCGAAGGTCTCGCGGATCTGGTAGTCGACCCCGGCCCGGATCAGGTCCAGTGCATGGCCACGGTCGAAGGCGCGCACCATCAGGGCGGCGTGCGGGAACTCCGCCTTGGCCAGCTCGACGATCAGGTTGGCCGCCTTGACGTCCTCGATGCAGACCGCGATCAGCCGCGCCTTGTGGGCGCCGGCCGCGTGCAGGATTTCCGGCCGTGATCCATCGCCGTAATAGACCTTGAAACCGAACGGCTCGGCGTTGCGGATGCGGTTGGCGTTGATGTCCAGGATGCTGACGTCGACCCCTCGGGCCAGCAGCGACTGGCAGACCACCTGGCCGAAGCGGCCAAAGCCCACCACCAGCACGCTGCCCGACAGGCCGTCCGGCGCCTCGACCCCGTCGGTGTCCTGCGTCTCGGGCCGCACCAGGGCGCGCACGGCCATGACCACGAACGGCGTCAGGATCATCGACAGGATGACGGCGGCGGTGAAGATGGCGTTGTCGCGGGCGTTGATGACCCCCGCCGCCGCCGCGGCCGCGTAGAGAACAAAGGCGAACTCGCCGCCCTGGGCGAACAGCGCCGCGCGGTTGATCGCCTCGCCCGTCCGCGCCCTGAACAGCTTCGCCACCCCGAAGATGCCGAGGGCCTTGATGGCCATCAGGCCGACGACGGCGAGGACCAGCACCCGCCACTCGGCGGCGACGACGGCCAGGTCCAGCGACATGCCCACGGCGATGAAGAACAGTCCCAGCAGCAGGCCGCGGAACGGCTCGACGTCGGCCTCCAGCTGGTGGCGATAGGCCGATCCCGACAGCAGCACCCCGGCCAGAAAGGCGCCCATGGCCATCGACAGGCCGCTCAGGTCCATGATCCAGGCCGCGCCCAGCACCACGGCCAGGGCGGCGGCGGTCATCACCTCCCGGGCCCGGGCGGCCGACAGCAGACGGAACAGCGGATTGAGCAGGTAGCGCCCGGCGATGAACAGCCCGACCAGGGCACCCAGCGCGATCAGCACGTCGGCGGCCCAGGATCCGCCGGTTTCCGGCCGGGGCGACAGCAGCGCCACCACGCCCAGCAGCGGCACGATGGCCAGATCCTCGAGCAGCAGGATGGAGATGGCGCGCTGGCCCAGGGGCGTATTGGCCTCGCCGCGCTCTTCCAGCATCTGCATGATCACGGCGGTGGAGGAGAGGACAAAGCCCATGGCGCCGATGAAGGCGACGGCGGGGGGCAGGCCGAAGGCGATCAGGGCCAGGGTCATCGCCGCGCCGCAGCCGGCCACCTGCACCGCGCCCAGGCCGAAGATGTCGCGGCGCATGCTCCATAGCCGCGAGGGCCGCATCTCCAGCCCGATGATGAACAGGAACATGATCACGCCGAGCTCGGCGATGTGCAGGATGGTCTCCGGCTCCTCCAGCACGCCCAGGGCGAAGGGGCCGATGATGATCCCGGCGACCAGGTAGCCGAGGATGGAGCCGAATCCGAGGCGCTTGAAGATCGGGCCCGCGATGACGCCGGCGCCGAGCACCGCCACCACCTGCGCCAGGTTCACGCCCGATTCCGCCGCCATTCCATCCCCGCGCCGTTGCCGCTGACCGCAGTTCTGGCGCCTTCGCGCGCGAGGGTCGATCTCCTTGCGCGGTGTTTGGCGACAGACACACGCGGATGTTAGCGTCAGGGCGCCCCTGCGTTATTCATCACGGGTTGAATTTCCCGCCGTTCTCGGCGAGACGAACGCCGCGCTTTTCCCTGGAGGACCCATGGTCGACAAGGTGACCAAGACCGCCGCGGAGGCCCTCGACGGGCTTCTCTTCGACGGCATGACGATCATGGCCGGGGGCTTTGGCCTGTGCGGCATCCCCGAGAACCTGATCGCGGCGATCCGTGAGCACGGCGCCCGGGACCTCACCGTCATCTCCAACAACTGCGGGATCGACGGTTTCGGCCTGGGCATCCTGCTCGAGAGCGGCCAGATCCGGAAAATGGTCAGCTCCTACGTCGGCGAGAACAAGCTGTTCGAGAAGCTGTACCTGTCCGGCGAGCTGGAGCTGGAGTTCAATCCGCAGGGCACCCTGGCCGAACGCATCCGCGCCGGCGGCGCCGGCATCCCGGCCTT
>JAUSPV010000296.1 GCA_030652755.1 Caulobacter sp.
CGCATGATCTCGTTGGTGCCCTCGAGGATCTGGTGGACCCGCAGGTCCCGGACGATGCGCTCCAGCGGGTAGTCCTGCAGGTAGCCGTAGCCGCCATGCAGCTGCAGCGCGTCGTTGGCGACGCTGAAGCCGGCGTCCGTGGCGAAACGCTTGGCCATGGCGCAGAGTTTCGTCGCCTGCGGGTCGCGCTTGTCCAGCGCATCGGCGGCGCGGCGGACCATCAGGCGGGCGGCCTCCAGCTCGGTGGCCATGTCCGCCAGCTTGAACTGCAGCGCCTGGAACTCCTTCAGCGGTTTGCCGAACTGGTTGCGGGTCTCCATGTAGGCCTTGGCGGTGTCGAGCGCGAAGGCGGCGCCGCCCAGCGAGCAGCTGGCGATGTTCAGCCGGCCGCCGTCCAGGCCCATCATGGCGAAGCGGAAGCCCTCGCCCTCCTGGCCAACGCGGTTGGACTCGTGGACGCGGACATTGTCGAAGTTCACCTGGGCGGTCGGTTGAGCGTTCCAGCCCATCTTGCGCTCGTTGGCGCCGAAGGAGAGGCCCTCCTGCCCCTTCTCGACCACGAAGGTGGAGACGCCCTTGGCCCCGTCCCCGCCCGTGCGGGCCATGACGACATAGACGTCCGACACCCCGGCGCCGCTGATGAAGGCCTTGGAGCCGTTCAGCACATAGTGGTCGCCGTCCTTCTTCGCCGTCGTCCGCATGCTCACCGCGTCCGAGCCCGAGCCCGGCTCGGTCAGGCAGTAGCTGGCGATCAGCTCCATGGTCGTCAGGCGCGGCAGGTAGCGGGCGCGCAGGTCCTCGGACGCGAAACGGTCGATCATCCAGGAGGCCATGTTGTGGATGGTCAGATAGGCCGCCGTCGGCACGTCGCCGTAGCTGAGCGCCTCGAAGATGATCGAGGCGTCCAGGCGCGTCAGCGCCGACCCGCCGACGTCGTCCTGGACATAGATGCCGGCGAAGCCGAGGCCCGCCGCGGCGCGCATGACGTCGACCGGAAAGTGCCGCTCCTCGTCCCATTTCGCCGAATGCGGGGCGAGTTCGTCCCGCGCGAAGGCCTGGGCCATCTCCTGGATCGCGCGTTGGTCGTCGGTCAGCGAGAAATCCATGCGCGGTTCGCCTCCACTGCGGCAAGGGTCTGCCCAAGCCCGTTCATCGAGGTTGATGACCTGACGCCGGCGGCGCACCCTGTCAACGACCGCGAACAGGCCAAGGGATGACCGTGATCAACACCGTGCTCAAGAAAACCGGCGCCGACCGGACCATCGCCTTCGCCGGCTACGGACTTCTGGCCGCCTCGGTTTTCACGGCGGGCCTGACCGGTCTCGCCGGCGTGATCCTGGCCTATGTCTCGCGTCGCCACGCATCTCCGGGCGTGAGGCGGCACCTCAACGCCCAGATCGGCATCTTCTGGGTGGCGTTTGTCCTGTTCGTCGTCTCGCTCGGCGCCGGGATCGCCGCGACGGTGATCGAGATCGACGACCTTCGGAACGGCTCCGGCGTCTACCTCGCCGAGCTGAAGATCGTCGCCTGGACCATCGACGTCAGCGCCTGGCGCCTGGTTCCCCAGGTCGTCGGCCTGGTCATCGCCTCGGCGGTGGTGGGGCTGATGGGCGCGCTGTGGACCGTCGTCGGCCCCCTCATCGGCGTCATCCGGCTTGCCAGTCAGGCCGGTGAAGGCGTAACGCGCAGGCCATGACCGTCGCCCCGCTCGCCCCCTACCCCGCCACCCGCCTGCGCCGCCTGCGCCAGGCCGACTGGAGCCGACGGCTCGTCCGCGAAAGCGTGCTGACACCCGCCGATCTGATCTGGTCGATGGTCGTGCACGAGGGCGAAGGCCGCATCCCGGTCGCCTCGATGCCGGGCGTCGAGCGGCTGTCGGTCGCCGACTGCGTCAAGGCCGCTGTCGAGGCCCGCGACCTGGGCATCCCGGCCATCGCCATCTTCCCCTACATCGACGGCGCCCGGAAGGACGCCGCCGGCTCGATGGCCGCCGACCCGAACGGCGTGATCTGCCGCGCGGTCCGCGCCATGAAGGACGCCGCGCCCGAGGTCGGCATCATGTGCGACGTGGCGCTGGACCCCTTCACCGACCACGGCCACGACGGGATCATCGAGAACGGCGACATCGCCAACGATGCGACCATCGAACGGCTGGTCGAGCAGGCCCTGGTCCAGACCCGCGCCGGCTGCGACATCCTCGCCCCGTCGGACATGATGGACGGCCGCATCGGGATCATCCGCGCGGCGCTGGAAGGCGAAGGATTTCAGAATACTCTGATCATGTCCTACGCCGCCAAATACGCCTCGGCCTTCTACGGCCCGTACCGCGACGCCATAGGCTCGGGCAAGCTCGGCACCCTGGGTCCATCTGACAAGAAGACCTACCAGCAGGACCCGGCCAACAGCGACGAGGCCCTGCGCGAGGTCGCCCTCGACATCGCCGAGGGCGCCGACATGGTCATGGTCAAGCCCGGAATGCCATATCTCGATATTGTTCAACGGGTTGTGGCCGAATTCTCCATGCCGACCTTCGCCTTCCAGGTCAGCGGCGAGTACGCGATGATCATGGCGGCGGCGCAGAACGGCTGGATCGACGAGGAGCGCGCCATCCTCGAGAGCCTGGGCGCCTTCAAGCGCGCCGGCTGCGCTGGGGTGATCACCTACTTCGCACCGCGCGCGGCGAGGATGCTGGGGGCCTAGAGCCTGATGGGTTCAGATGGAATCGGCTGAACCCTGAATCAGGCTCTAAACTTTTGATTCTAGAGCACGATT
>JAUSPV010000002.1 GCA_030652755.1 Caulobacter sp.
CTGACCGCCGCCGAGCGCGCCGATCTCGACCGGCGCTTCGATCTGCTCAGCGCCCGCATCCGCGACGAACTCCGTGACGGCGACGGCGGCTGGTCCCCGATCAACCAGCGGCAGGCCAACCTGGAGGCTCGCATCGACGCCGGCGTCCGGGACCGTTCGCTGAGCCAGGCCGAAGCGACGCGCCTGCGCGCCGACTTCCAGGCTCTGGTGCGGATGGAAGCCGACTACCGCCGCAACGGTCTGACCGCCGCCGAGCGGGCCGACCTCGACCGGCGCTTCGACGCGCTGAGCGAGCGGATCCGCGATGAGCGTCAGGACGGCGACGGTTCCTGGACCTCGATCAACCAGCGCCAGGCCAATCTCGACGCCCGCATCGACGCCGGGGTTCGTGATGGCTCGCTGTCGCGCAGCGAGGCGGCCAGCCTGCGCTCCGAGTTCGAGGCCCTGGTGCGCATGGAAGCCGACTACCGCCGCAACGGCCTCACCGCCGCCGAGCGCGCCGACCTCGACCGCCGCTTCGATATGCTGAGCGAGCGCATCCGCGATGACCGTCAGGACAGCAACGACGAGTGGACCTCGATCGACCAACGCCAGGCCAGGCTCGACGCCCGCATCGACGCCGGTGTTCGTGACGGCTCGCTGTCGTGGAACGAGGCCGCCAGCCTGCGCGCCGACTTCCAGATGCTGGTGCGAATGGAAGCCGACTACCGCCGCAATGGCCTGACCGCCGCCGAGCGCGCCGATCTCGACCGCCGGTTCGACGACCTGAGCCGGCGCATCCGCGCCGAGCGCCGCGACTAGACGACCCCAGGGCCCCGCGCGGCGTTACGCCACGCGGGGCCCGCCGGCCGGCTAGAGACGCTTCATCGTCACCCGATTGTCGAGCTGCGAGCGCAGGCTGAGCAGGCCGTCCCGGGTGATCCGGTAGGGTCCGCCGCCCGAGCTGGCGATGAAGCGGCGACGTTTGAGCGAGCGGAAGACGTCCAGCGTGCAGTCGCTGAGCCGCCAGCCGTCACGGGTGATGCAGTCGGCGCCGATGAGGTCGCCGGTGTCCTCGTCGCGGTCGAGGATGATCGCGCCGCCTTGCGCCAGCGCGTGCAGCGTTCGCTGCTGCGATTTCGAGATGTTCACTGAAGAAAGTCCGTGTTCGAGACATGAGACGTCGCGCCCCTGTCTGGACAGGGACGGGCGATTCATCGGGCGCTCGCGACAGTCGGACCTTGAAGGGTCAGACCGTCAGGCCCGGGCCTCGATCACATTGGGAAGCATGATGCCTCGCGGTTGGACGAACGCTGTCTAGCCGAGCCCGCGCCGCCGGACTATGACGCCGCGGCCACAGGTCGCGCGGATCAGAACCGGCCGCGGTCCTAACGCCGTCCGAACAGCCGCTCGATGTCGGCCAGCTTCAGTTCGACGTAGGTGGGGCGGCCGTGGTTGCACTGGCCGGAGTGGGGGGTGGCCTCCATCTCGCGCAGCAGGGCGTTCATCTCGGCGGCGGTCAGGCGGCGGCCGGCGCGGACCGAGCCGTGGCAGGCCATGGTCGAGCAGACCTCCTCCAGCCGCTCGCGCAGGGCGAGGGCCTGGCCGTTCTCCGACAGGTCGTCGGCGATGTCGCGGACCAGACCGGCCGCGTCGGTGTCGCCCAGCAGGGCCGGGGTCTCGCGCACCAGCACGGCGCCGGGGCCGAACGGCTCGATGACCAGGCCCAGCGCGGCCAGCTCGTCGGCGCGGGCTATGACCCGTTCAGCTTCCGCCGGATCCAGCTCGACCACCTCGGGCAGCAGCAGGGTCTGGCGGGTGACGCCGCCGGCCTCCATCTCGTGCTTCATCCGCTCGTAAACGAGGCGCTCGTGGGCGGCGTGCTGGTCAACGATGACGATGCCGTCGCGGGTCTGGGCCACGACATAGGTCTCGTGCACCTGGGCGCGGGCGGCGCCGAGCGGGAAGTCGACCGGATCGATGACGCGTCCGTCGGCCATCGGCGGCGGCGGGGCGTCGAAGACGGCGCCGACGGCCTCGGCCAGGCCCGGGCCGTCCATGGCGAACCCGGGCTCGACGCGGGCGGACACCGCGTTCATCCCCGGCAGCTGTTGCGGCGACGACGGCTGCCAGCCGCCCGACTGCCAGGCCGAAAAACCGGCCGCCGACGGGCCCGGCGCGTAGGTCTGCGGCCGGAAGCCGGCCAACGCCGCCCCGGCCGCGGTGGTCGAGGCGCGGTGCCCGGCCCCGGCCAGCGAGTGGCGCAGGCCGCCGACGATCAGACCGCGCACCAGCGCCGGATCGCGGAACCGCACCTCGGCCTTGGCCGGGTGGACGTTGACGTCGACGTACGAGGTGTCCAGCTCGATATAGAGGGCCGCCGTCGGGTGACGGTCGCGGGCCAGGTAGTCGGCGTAGGCGGCCCGCAGGGCGCCCTGCAGCAGCCGGTCGCGCACCGGCCGGCCGTTGACGAACAGATACTGGTGGGCGGCGTTGCCGCGATTGTAGGTCGGCAGGCCGGCGAAGCCGGTCAGGCGCACGCCGTCCCGCTCGTGGTCGATCTCCAGCGCGTTGTCGTGGAACTCGCGGCCCAGCACGGCGGACAGGCGCGCCAGACGCCCCTCCGGTCCCGGATGCTCCGCCGCCAGCCGCAGCACGCGACGGCCGTCGAGGTCGAGGGTGAAGGCCACCGCCTCGTGGGCCATGGCCTGGCGCTTGAGCTCCTCGGCGATGGCCATCTGCTCGGACCGGGCCGACTTCATGAACTTCAGCCGGGCGGGCGTGGCGTAGAACAGGTCGCGGACCTCGACCCGCGCCCCGTGCGGTCCGGCGAAGGCGGCGGGGCCGACCGCGCCGACCGCGCCGCCCTCGACGAGGATGGCGTGGGCCGCGCCGCCGCCACGCGGGCGGCTGGCGATCGACAGCCGGGCCACCGAACCGATCGAGGGCAGCGCCTCGCCGCGAAAGCCCATGGTGTGGATGTTGAGCAGGTCCCAGCTGCCGTCCGGCAGCGGCGCCAGCTTCGACGTGGCGTGGCGCTCGACGGCCAGGGCCAGTTCGTCGGCGTCCATGCCCGAGCCGTCATCGCTGATCAGGATGCGGGTCAGGCCGCCGTTGTCGGCCTCGACCTCGATCCGGGCGGCGCCGGCGTCCAGCGCGTTCTCGACCAGCTCCTTGATCGCGCTGGCCGGCCGCTCGACCACCTCGCCGGCGGCGATGCGGTTGACGGTTTCTGGCGGCAGGCGGCGGATGGGCATGGCGGGAGTTTAGACGATTCCGCCGGGGAATCGTTGCGTGGTTCGCGACGCCGGCCCGAGAGCCGGCTCCTCACCATGACGAAGGTGGTTTGCGTTCCACCGAGTTCGTCATCCTGAGGAGCCCGAAGGGCGTCGCGAAGGGCGCACAAAAGAAAACGCGCGGCTGCCTGGGCAATCCGCGCGCTCTCAAAATACCTGGCTGAACGCTGGAGCCTAAAGCCCAGGAAGCTTGACCCAGCTGCTCTTCTCGCGAGCGATGACGACGGTCTTGCCCCCGGTCAGGGCCCTGAGGCGGGCTTCCTCTGCGGCGGCGTCGACCAGCACCGGCGGCGCGGCGCCTTCGGCGGTCGGCGTCGGCGCGGCGGGCGCGTCCTTGCGCCAGAACATCACGCGATCGGCGAAGGTCTTGTCCTTGTGGGCCAGGTCGCCGAACTCGTCGTCGACCACGTAGCGGATCAGCGGATCGGCCCGATCGGAGCCGGCGCGGGCGACCAGCATGCGCTCGCCGTCCGAACGCTGGGCGCTGGCGGCCTGACCGGCGAGGGCGGCGCGGGCGGCGCTCTCGGGCTGAAGTTCCTGCGGACGGGGCTCACCCGGCGCCGGCGGACGCAGCGCGTATTCCGGCGGAACCACCAGCGGCGCCTTGGTCACGACGCGGAACTCGTCCGGCGTCACCTTCGACATACCCATGGCGCGGCTCGCCGACTGGCATCCGCCAAGTCCGGTCGCCGCCGTCAACGCAACCACGCACATAACGCGGGTAGAGATCATCGAGCCTAGCTCCTACAGGCCGCCCCGGCCGTATTCAGACGAGGTGGATACGCCAAAAGTTAGGCGGGCGGCAACTTCGATTACGGCTTCACGTCGCGGCGGACGCTGTCGAGCAGCAGCAGCAGCACGCCCACGGTGATGGCGCTGTCGGCGATATTGAACACCCACGGGAAATACAGCGCCTGCAGGTCGAGGAAGTCGGCGACCGCGCCCAGACGCGCCCGGTCGATCAGGTTGCCGATCGCCCCGCCCATGATCAGGCCGACGGCCGCGCCCAGCAGCGGGCGCTCGATCCGCCGCGCCCAGACGCCCAGCGCCACGGCGACGCCCAGCGAGAAGGCAACCAGCACCCAGCGGACCCAGTCCGCCTCGCCCCGGAACAGCCCGAAGCTGACGCCCTGGTTCCACACCATCGAGAGGTTCAGCGGCCCGAAGACCGGCACGCTGCACGGCGTGTAGTAGGCCGGTGTCGGCACGAAGGGCTGGCAGGCGGCCGGGAATACGCTGCCCAGGATCCAGAACTTGGAGATCTGGTCGGCGACGATCACCGCCAGGGCGAGGGTGAAGGCCTTGGGCCCCTGCAGCACGACAGGCTTTGCAGCCACGGCCGCGGGCGCCGCCGGCTCGGGCATGTGGGACACGTCGGAGACTTGCGGGTCTTCGGAACTCAATCTCTGGCCCTCTGGCCCCGCGAGGGGGTCGAACTGGATCCCGGCCTGCGCCGGGACCCCTGGTGAAATATCAGGCGGCGCGGGTCTTGTCCCAGGCCTCGACGGCGTCCTCGCAGCGCAGGCAGAGCTTCGTGGCCGGCTTGACCTCGGGAAGAATGCGCCAGCAGCGGTCGCACTTGTCGCCGGCGGCCCGGAACGGACGCACGGCGAGCTCGCCGGCCGACGCCATCTCCACGTCGCTGGTGCGGAAGATCTCCGCCGCCGACAGACCGTCGAACAGCTTCGCCAGCTCCGGCGTCAGCTCGACGCGGGGCGCGGCCTCAAGCGAGGCGCCGATACGCTTTTCGCGGCGCTCGACTTCCAGCGAGGCGGTGACGGCCGAGACCACGACGTCCAGCGCCGTCCAACGCTCGAACTCCGCGTCGTTGCGCCAGGCGTCCGGCGTCTGCGGGAACACCCGCAGGCAGTTGGAGCCGGCGTCCGGGAAGCGCTGCGTCCAGGCCTCCTCCATGGTGAAGCTGAGCAGCGGGCCGAGCCAGATGGTCAGGCGTTCGAAGATGGCGTCCAGCACCGTGCGATAGGCCCGGCGCTTCAGCGAATCCGGCCGGTCGCAGTAGAGGCTGTCCTTGCGGATATCGAAGAAGAACACCGACAGGTCGCTCTGGCAGAAGTCGAGCAGCGGCCGGACCACCTCGTTGAAACGGTAGTTTTCGTAGGCGGTGCGCACCTGGCCATCCAGCTGCCACAGGCGGTGCAGGATGTACTGCTCCAGCGGCGGCATGTCGGCCGGCGCGACCCGCTCGGCCTCGCTGAAGCCGTCCAGGGCGCCCAGCAGGTAGCGCATGGTGTTGCGCAGCTTGCGATAGCTGTCGGTGACCGTGGCCAGGATCGTCTTCCCGATCCGCTGGTCCTCCATGTAGTCGACCGTCGCGGTCCACAGGCGCAGGATCTCGGCCCCGGACTCGGCGATGACCACATGCGGCTCGACCGTGTTGCCCAGCGACTTGGACATCTTCTGTCCATTCTCGTCGAGGGTGAAGCCGTGGGTGACCAGGGTCTTGTAGGGCGCGCGGCCGCGCGTGCCGCAGGACTCCAGCAGCGAGGACTGGAACCAGCCGCGGTGCTGGTCCGAGCCCTCAAGGTAGAGGTCGGCGGGCCAGGCGGTGTCGTCACGGTCTTCCAGGGTGAAGGCGTGGGTCGAGCCGGAGTCGAACCAGACGTCGAGGATGTCCTCGATCTTCTCGTACCGGTCCGGGTCGTGGTCGCCGAGGAAGTCCGTGGCCGGACGATTGAACCAGGCGTCGGCGCCCTCGTCGTGCATCAGCGCCACGATGCGGTCGTTGACGGCCTGGTCGCGCAGCGGCTCGCCGGTCTCCTTGTCGACGAACATGGCCAGCGGCGCGCCCCAGGCGCGCTGGCGGCTGATCAGCCAGTCGGGACGGGTCTCGACCATGCCGCCGATACGGTTGCGGCCGGCGTCGGGATGGAAGGTGGTGTCGGCGATGGCCTTGAGAGCCCGCTGGCGCAGCGTTTCGCCATTCTCCAGCGGCTCGTCCATGCGGATGAACCACTGCGGGGTGTTGCGGAAGATGACCGGCGCCTTGGAGCGCCAGCTGTGCGGATAGCTGTGCTCCAGCCGGCCGCGGGCCAGCAGGTTGCCGGCCTCGATGAGTTTCTCCATCACCGCCGGGTTGGCCGGGCCGAACTTGCCGGACTTCTTGCCCTCGGTCTCCAGCACCTTGAGGCCCGCGAACAGCGGCACGTGCGGGTAGTAGGCGCCGTCGGGGTCGACGGTCTCGGGGATGGTCGCATCCACGCCCATGGCGTCGAGCTGCTGGCGGCTCTTCAGCCAGATCAGGTAGTCGTCGGCGCCGTGGCCCGGCGCGGTGTGCACGAAGCCGGTGCCGGCGTCGTCGGTGACGTGGTCGCCGGCCAGCATGGGCACGGGGAAGCCGTAGCCGGCGTCCAGCTTCGCCAGCGGGTGCGCCAGGACAAAGCCATCAAGATTGAGCGCCGTGATCTTCCGCCACTTAGAGACCTTGGCGGTCTTGAACACTTCTTCGGCGAGCTTTTCAGCCAGGATCAGGCGGTCACCGGGGGCGGCCCACGGCTGGAACTCCAAGCCTTCTTCCAGCGCCTGAACCTCGTAGGCGGCGTAGGCAATGCGAGGGCTATAGCTGACCGCCCGGTTGGCCGGGATGGTCCAGGGCGTGGTGGTCCAGATGACCACCGAAGCTCCTCGGAAGTCTGAGCTGTCCGCGACCGCTCCCGCTACGAGGTCAACCGCGACAGCTTCCGGCTGATCGACAACCGGGAACTTCACCCAGACCGTCGGGCTGTTGTGGTCGTGGTACTCGACCTCGGCGTCGGCCAGGGCGGTGCGCTCGACCGGCGACCACATCACCGGCTTGGAGCCGCGATAGAGCTGGCCCGACATGGCGAACCTGTGGAACTCGGCGACGATGGTCGCCTCGCTCCTGAAGTCCATCGTCGAGTAGCGGCGCTCCCAGTCGGCGAGCACGCCCAGGCGCTGGAAGCCTTTCATCTGCTCGCCGATCCAGTGGCCGGCGTAGGCGCGGCATTCGGCGCGGAACTCGGCGGTCGGGACGTCGTCCTTGCGGCGGCCCTTCTTGCGGTACTCCTCCTCGATCTTCCACTCGATCGGCAGGCCGTGGCAGTCCCAGCCGGGGATGAAGTCGACGTCGTAGCCCAGCGCGAAGCGGCTGCGGCAGGCGAAGTCCTTCAGCAGCTTGTTCAGCGCGTGGCCGATGTGGATGGCGCCGTTGGCGTAGGGCGGGCCGTCGTGGAACACGAACAGCGGCGCGCCGGCGTCCTGCCGCGCCTTGCGCATGGCCTTGTAGAGGTCCTGATCGGCCCAGCCGGCCAGGATTTCCGGCTCCTTCTTCGGCAGGCCCGCCCGCATCGGGAACGGGGTGTCGGGAAGGAAGACGGTTTCGCGGTAGTCGCGCGGGGAAGCGGCGTCGTCGGCCATGGGGACTTTCTCGGGGTCAGGTCGGAAGGGTGCGGGGTCACGTCCCGGCATGCGCGGCCGTTCCCGGCGGCGTCACGCCGGGCGGATAATTCGCGAGGTCTTCCAGGTCCTGGTCATGGGGCGGGGCTGTAGCAGAGGGCGGCGAAGTTGGCGAGGGGCAGAGCCCTCCCTCCCCCTTGTGGGTGTACAGACCGGGGACATGGGTGACGGGTGTTCGGGGACATGGTGGACACTTTTGGCATGCAGCGGGGAGCCAGCTCATGCCGTTCAGGGAGTGTTCGATCGTGGATCGTCGTACGGAGTTCTGCCGGCTGGGATTGATGGCCGGAGCCAACGTCCGGGAGCTTTGCCGTCGTGCGGGGATCAGTCCGCAGACGGGCTACAAGTGGCTGGGGCGCTTTGAGCGGGAGGGCGAGGCGGGTCTGGCGGATCGTCCGCGTCGCCCGCTGAGCAGCCCGGGCAGGACAACGGGTGAAGTGGAGGCGCTGGTGCTGGCGGTGCGCCGTGACCATCCGGCCTGGGGCGGCCGCAAGATCCGCAAGGTGCTGGAGGTCGACGGCCTGGCTGATCCGCCGTCGGCCTCGACGATCACGGCCATCCTTCGCCGCCATGGCCTGCTGGACGGCGCGCGGGCGGGCCTGCCGCGCGACTTCATCCGCTTCGAGCACCCCCAGCCCAACGACCTGTGGCAGATGGACTTCAAGGGCCACATCGGAATGGAGGAAGGTCGCTGTCATCCGCTGACGGTGCTTGATGACCACTCCCGCTACGCTCTGGAGATCGGGGCCTGCGCCGACGAGCAGACGGCCACGGTGCAGAGCAGGCTCGAGGCGGTGTTCGAGATGTATGGCCTTCCCCGGCGCATCCTGGCCGACAACGGGCCGCCCTGGGGGACCGGCGGCGGCGGCGTGCATACCCGGCTGACCATCTGGCTGCTCGATCTGGGCGTGACGGTCAGCCACGGCCGGCCTTACCATCCCCAGACCCAGGGCAAGGACGAGCGCTTCCACCGCACCCTCAAGGCCGAGGTGCTCGACGGCAGGACCTTCGCCGATCTCTCCCGCGCCCAGGCCGCCTTCGACCGCTGGCGGCCGATCTACAACAGCCGCCGGCCGCACGAGGCGCTCGGGATGGCCACCCCCGCCAGTCGCTACCGCCCAAGCCAGCGGTCCATGCCCGACAGCATCCCGCCGCCGGACTACGAACCACAGGCCCAGGTGCGCAGCGTTCACGACGGCGGATGGATCAACTTCAAGGGTCGTCGCGTCCCTTGCCCCCACGC
>JAUSPV010000003.1 GCA_030652755.1 Caulobacter sp.
CGACTGGCCGATCATGGCGCAGCCGGCCATGCCGCCGAAGAAGCCGGCGGCGATGTTGGCGATGCCCTGGCCGCGCGTCTCTCGGTCCTTGTCGGACGGGGTGTCGGTGATGTCGTCCAGCAGGTTGGCGGTCAGCAGCGATTCCAGCAGGCCGACAAAGGCCAGGGTCGCCGCCACCGGCGCGATGATGGTGAAGGTTTCCCAGGTCAGCGGCACGGCCGGCAGATGGAAGACCGGCAGGGTGGTCGGCATCTGACCCATGTCGCCGACCGTGCGGACGTCCAGCTTGAGGAACACCGCCACGATGCTGAGCACGACGATGGCCACCAGCGGGGCCGGGACCGCCTTCGTGATCAGCGGGAAGCCGTAGATGATCGCCAGGCCGGCGGCGACCATGGCGAAGGTCTGCCAGTTGGCGCCGATCAGCTCGGGCAGTTGGGCCATGAAGATCAGGATGGCCAGCGAGTTGACGAAGCCGGTCATCACGCTGCGCGACACGAACTTGATGTAGCGGCCCAGCCTGAGCAGTCCGACGATGACCTGGAACACGCCGGTCAGGATCGAGGCGGCGAACAGGTATTCGACGCCGTGCTCCTTCACCAGCAGCACCATGACCAGCGCCATGGCCCCGGTGGCCGCCGAGATCATGGCCGGACGCCCGCCGACGAAGGCGATGGTCACGGCGATGATGAAGCTGGCGTAGAGGCCGACGGCCGGATCGACCCCCGCGATGATCGAAAAGGCGATGGCCTCGGGAATCAGGGCGAGGGCGACGACGGTCCCGGCCAGCAGGTCACGGCGGGGGTTGGCGAGCCATTGCTGGCGCGCGGAGGCGACAATCGACATGGGTGCGTTCACTAGAGGCGGGCCGCCGGCGAAGATCGCATCGGCGGCGCGAAGGTTTCCCGAGGGATCGGCGCCCGGGGTAGCCACCCGGTCGCGCCGGGTCCTTGGAGGCGGCGGTCATCGTCGATGTCGCCCCGCAAATCAAGGCCGCGCGGCGGCGGCGTCAGAGAATCGCCACCACGGCAAACCCAACATAGGTGCCGATCGCCGTGCCTACCGTGCCGGCGATGACGCCGGGCAGGACGAGGTCCTCGCGCCCGAACGCCTCGGCCAGGGACACCGCGCTGGTCGCTCCACCGATGTTGGCGTTGGAGGCGATGGCGACGATCTCCGGCTCGATCTTCAGCAACTGGGCCCCGGTGATCAGCACCACGCCGTGCACCAGCATCAGGATGGTGACGAAGCCCATCAGCATCAGGCCCAGCGGGCCCGAGGCGATCAGGGCGGCGATATCGATGCTGGCCCCGACGACGATGAGGAACACATAGACCCCGTAGAGTCCGAGCGGCCGGCTCAGCGTCATGCGGGCGACGACCGGGATCTGCGCCGCGACCAGCGCCAGGGTGGTCAGGATCAGGATGGAGGGCACGGCCAGCCCCAGGCCCTTGAGCCAGCCGGCGGCCAGGTTGGCGATCACCACCCCTGTCAGGGCCAGGGCCAGCGGCAGGGCGACGGCGAGGCTGCCGGTCAGGGGCGGCGCCACGACCGCTTCCGGATCGGCGTCGGGCGCCACGGCGGTCCGCTCGCCCGGCTTGCCGAACAGGCCGGTGCGATAGAGAAGCAGCGGCATGGCCACGGTGATCAGGATCCACACGCCGGTGGCGATGTTGTCGACCACGATCGCGGTGGCGTAGACGCCGCCCTCCCGCGCCACGCCGTAGTGCAGCGCGATGGCGTTGAAGTTGGCGCTGCCGCCGATATAGGTGCCAGCGAACATGCCCGACAGGGCCTCGAAATTCCCGCCCAGCATCGCCCGGGCCGGGGTCAGCAGGCCGGCGACCAGCACGCCGAGCGCGGTGCCGGCCGCGCCCAGTCCAAAGGCGATCAGCATCGGCCCGCCGGCCTTGCGCAGGGCCTTGAGGTTGGCCTCGAGCAGGATCAGGAAGATGGCGGCGGGCGTCACCACCGCGAAGATCGGATCATAGACCAGCCCGCCGGCGCCGGCCGGCGGCACGATCCTGAAGTTGGCCAGCAGCGCGCCGACGATGATGACGATCAGGGCCGCGCCGACCTTGCGCCCCCAGGACAGCCGGCCGACCAGTTCGGCGACCGCCACCCCGATGGCGAGGACGGCCAGCAACGCCAGCGGCGACTGGATCAACGCCATGCGGCCACACCCGTCGCCGCGCCCGCAAATCTGTTCATCGCCTGACTCCCCCGCCGCCCGAGAAGACGACAGCCGGCGCGCCACGGCAAGAGGGCGTTGCGCGGTTGCTCCGGGCGCGGCGGGCGCTATCGTGGCGCGTCGTTGAGTTGAGGGGTTGAGTATGGTCCGCACTATCGCATTGGCCGCCGTGGCCGTCGTCGCTCTGGCCGGGGGCGTCGCGCAGGCCCAGACGACGGGCTCCTCCACCACCCGGTCGACCACCACCACGACCACCGATGGAACCACCACCCGCACCGTCACCCGCAGCACCACCACCGGCGTCACGGTCGGCGTCGATGGCGAGAAGGTCGGCGCGGCGCTGGGCCAGGCCCTGGTCGACCGGCTCGACCCCGAGCAGGCCCGCATCCGCCGGCTGGCGGAACCGGCCCGGACCGAGGACGCCTTCGGCGCCTGGCGCGTCACCGACGGCGGCCGCGACGCCGGGGACTGTCGCCTGGACCTGGGCGAGAAGGCCGGTTTCCTGGGCGTGCGCCCGGCGACGGCGACGGGATGCCCCGGCCGCCTGTCGCAGATGGGCAAATGGCGGGTCCAGACCGGCGAGCTGGTCTTCTACACCAACGCCGGCGCCGAGCTTCGGCGGCTGAAGTTCGTCGAGGGCCGCTTCGTCGGAGCCGGCATCGAGATGACCCGCCTGCCGGCCGACTGACCAAACGGGCGCGGGGCGCTTGCCGCCCCCTGTCGCGGGCTGCGATGATCGGCGACGTCAGCCTCCGAAGGACTCCGCCTCATGCCCAACGCCATCGGCTACGCCGCCACCGCCGCCGACAGCGGCATGAGCGCCTTCCACTTCGAGCGCCGGGCTCTACGGCCCGACGATGTGCGGATCGACATCCTGTTCTGCGGCGTCTGCCACAGCGACCTTCACACCGCCCGCAACGACTGGGGCGGCACGATCTATCCCTGCTGCCCGGGCCACGAGATCGTCGGCCGGGTCAGCGCCGTCGGCCCCCAGGTGCGCAAGTTCCGCGAGGGCGACATGGCCGCGGTCGGCTGCCTGGTCGACAGCTGCATGGACTGCGACCAGTGCCGCAAGGGCGAGGAGCAGCTGTGCCGCAACCGCTCGACCGGCACCTACAACGGCAAGGACCGGATCACCGGCGAGCCGACCTTCGGCGGCTACAGCGACCACATCGTGGTCCGCGAGGCCTTCGTGCTGAAGGTGCCGGACGGCATGGACCCCGCCCGCGCCGCGCCGCTGCTCTGCGCCGGGATCACCACATACTCACCGCTGAGGAAATGGAATGCCGGTCCGGGCACGCGGCTGGGCGTGGCGGGCCTCGGCGGCCTTGGCCACATGGCGGTCAAGCTGGGCGCGGCCATGGGCAGCGAGGTCACCGTCATCACCGGCTCGGAATCCAAGCGCGCCGACGCTCACGCGCTGGGCGCGAAGCATGTGCTGCTGTCCTCGGATCGCGATGCGATGAAGGCGGCGCGCAACGGCTTTGACCTGATCATCGACACCATCCCGGTGGCCCACAAGCTGCAGGCCTACCTGCCGCTGCTCGACATCGACGGCTCGCTGGTCATCGTTGGGGCCATCGACGAGATCCCGCCCTTCCACAGCGGCCTGCTGCTCGGCGGTCGCCGCCGGGTCAGCGGCTCGCCGATCGGCGGCATCGCCGAGACCCAGGAGATGCTGGACTTCTGCGCCGCCAAGGGCGTTCTGCCGGATTGCGAGCAGATCACCATCCAGGACATCAACCACGCCTATGAGCGGATGGAGCGGTCGGACGTGAAGTACCGCTTCGTCATCGACATGGCGTCGCTGGCGGCGGAGCGGAAGGCGGCTTAGCGGCCCTCTCCACCACCCTGCGCCTGCGCGATCAGGCCGCCGTCTTCCAGGCCGGCTCCAGCGTCACGTGCGGCGGGCACGGCGCCACGTCGCCCATCGGCAGTCCGCCCAGCTCGTTGGCGTAGCCGTGGTTGACGTCGCGGTGGTGGGCCTCGTCCGCGCGAACCACCAGGACCACGTCGCGCAGCGTCGCGTCATCGGCCAGACCCCAGTAGGTCTTGGCGATCTGAGGCGCCGGCACGTTGGGCGAGCGGCCTTCGTCGATCTCGGCCAGGTAGTTGGTGTAGCTGATGACCGCCTCCTCCTCGAAGTAGCCGACCACGCGGTGGGCGGTCTTCGAGGACACGAGATAGAGGCCGAAGAAGAACAGGTAGAAGACCCACTGCACCGAGACGATGACCAGCCGCTCGAACAGCGTCGGCTTGCTGATCTCGATGAAGGTCATCAGGTGCATGCGCTCGTTCTCGGCCTCGTCCATCAGCGTCTTGATCCAGCCGCGGTCGTCGCACATGCGGCGCAGGCAGGTCAGGTGGTTGATGGTGGCGCCGACCATGCCGGGCACCGCGGCGACGGTTTCCAGCACCACGGCGCGGTGGCCGTAGCGCTTGGCGAAGAAGGTGTCGGCGCAGAAGCGCAGCAGCTTGGTGAAGCCGAGGGCGACGCTGTCGGACAGGCCCTTCGGCTGGTGGTGAACGGTGACGTCGACAAGCGGGGCGGTCATGGGAACTGAACTTTCGTACAAAGCCGGCCGATGCCGGCTGTCGGTGAACTGACGCCGGTCTACCCCCTGGCCGCGCGCGCCGAAATTGGGCGCCGCCCCTTAGGTATTAGTCCCTATGGGGCGCCCCCTCGAACGCCGCGATGATCGGGCAGGCTCCGCTGACCGAGGCGTCGCACGCGCGGGCGAGGCGCAAGAGCGAGGCGCGTGCGGCCGCCAGTTCGGCGATCTTGCTGTCCAGCGCGGCGATCCGTTCACGGGCCAGCGCCCGTGCCCGGTCGCGATCCTCGCTGGAGTCCAGCGCCAGGAGTTCGGCGATCTGCTCCAGTGTGAAGCCGGCCGTCTGGGCCGAGCGGATAAACCGCAGGCGGCGGACGTCCTCGGCGTCATAGCGGCGAACACCGCCGCCCGACCCGCCGGCGCCGCCGCGCTCCGGCGTGCGCAGCAGGCCGCGCCGCTGGTAGTAGCGGATGGTCTCCACCCCCACGCCGCCCGCGCCAGTCGCTACCGCCCAAGCCAGCGGTCCATGCCCGACAGCATCCCGCCGCCGGACTACGAACCACAGGCCCAGGTGCGCAGCGTTCACGACGGCGGATGGATCAACTTCAAGGGTCGTCGCGTCCCTTGCCCCCACGC
>JAUSPV010000009.1 GCA_030652755.1 Caulobacter sp.
TGCTTCGACACGCGGCCTGCGGCCGCTGCTCAGCATGACGTAGGGGGCAGCCTTCCAGATACGTCATCCTGAGCAGGCGTGAAAGGCCGTGTCGAAGGACGCACAGCGCGGGCAGCCTCACGCCCGATAACCCTCCAGGTAATTGCCGCGACGCCCCTAACGCCGGACCCTGCGGGCTCCCTCACGCCGGAGCGCCACATGACCCCCGTCCAGACCGTTCGCCAGTTCCTCAAGGCCATGGAGGCGCTCGACTATGACGCCGGCCTCAAGCTGGTCGCCGCCGATTGCGCCTACACCAACCCGCCGCCGCTCGGGACCGTGCACGGCCCGGCCGGCATCCGCGCCGTGCTGGAGCCCTTCTTCGCTCCGACGCTGGAGAACGACTTCCAGATCCTGCGGGAGGCGTCGGACGGATCGGTCGTCTTTCTGGAACGGCTCGACCGTCACCGCCTGGCCGACAAATGGGTCGAACTGCCGGTCACCGGCGTGTTCGAGGTGCGGGACGGCCTGATCACCTACTGGCGGGACTATTTCGACGCCGCGACCATCCTGTCGGAATGGCCGGTGGGGTAGGGGCGCGCCCCTACCCCTTCGCCCCCGCGATCCACGCCTCGACCTGCGCTTCCAGCACGTCCAGCGGCAGGGCGCCGTCGCGCAGGACGGCGTCGTGGAAGGCGCGGATGTCGAACGCCTCGCCCAGGTCCTTCCGCGCCTTGGCGCGCAGGGCCATGATCTTCAGCTCGCCGATCTTGTAGCTGGTCGCCTGGCCGGGCCAGCAGATGTAGCGATCGACCTCCTTGGCGATGTCGCGCTCGCTGAGCAGGGTGTTGTCGCGGAAGAACTGCCGGGCCTGTTCGCGGGTCCACTTCTTGTGGTGCAGACCGGTATCGACGACGAGCCGCACCGCGCGCCAGGCCTCGGTCGTCAGCCGGCCGAAGTTGGAATAGGGGTCTTGGTAGAAGCCCATCTCCCGGCCCAGCCGCTCCGAGTAGAGCCCCCAGCCCTCGCTGTAGGCGCCGTAGCCGCCGAACTTGCGGAACTTCGGCAGGCCCTCGGTCTCCATGGCCAGCGCGATCTGGAAGTGGTGACCCGGCGCGCCCTCGTGATAGCTGATGCCCTCGATCTGGGGCTTCAGCACCTGGGTCATGTCCGACAGGTTGACGTAGTAGATGCCGGGCCGCGACCCGTCCGGCGACGGACGGTTGTAGAAGGCGATGCCGGCCGTGGCCTCGCGCCAGGCCTCGACGGCGCGAACCTCCAGCTTCGCCTTCGGCAGCCGCTGGAACCACTTCGGCGCCACGGCCATCACCTGGTCGATGAAGGCGGTTGCGTCCTTCAGATAGGCGGCCTTGCCCTCCGGCGTGTTCGGATACTGGAACTTCGGATCGGTCCGCAGCAGCTTGAAGAAGTCCTGCAGCGAGCCCTTGAACCCGACCTCGTCCATGATCGTGCGCATCTCGGCCTGGATACGCGTCAACTCGTCCAGCCCGGTCTGGTGGACCTCGTCGGCGGTCATGTCGGTGGTGGTCGAGACCTTCAGGCGCCAGGCGTAGTAGGCCTCGCCGTCGGGCAGGGCCCAGACGCCGTCGGCGCCCTTCGACAGCGGCCGGATCTTCGCCTGGGTCGCGATGAACTGCTCGTAGCCTTCCTTGAACGGCCCGGTCAGCGCCGCCCTGCCCTCGTCCAGCAGGGCCGTCTTGACGTCATCGGCGGCGGTCAGCGCGCCGACCTTCTTTTTCAGGTCGGCCCACAGGGCGGTGTCGGGGCCGTCGGTGAAGGGCGCGCCGGTGATCACCTTGCGGGCGTCGGCCTCGACCGGCTCGAAGGTGAAGTCGGGCGCCACCACGCCGCCGCGGGCGCGGTCCTCGAGGTCCTTCGAGACCTCGGTCATCACCCGCTTCACATCGACCAGCCGCGAGACGTAGGCGCGGGCGTCCTCGACGCTGTCGACCCGGTGCTGGTTGATCAGGAAGACCGGAATGCCTCCCGCCGGGCTGCCCATGCTGGTGGCGATGTATCCGTGATTGCGCCAGCGATAGTCGCCGCGCTGGGTCAGGACCTGGTTCTCGAACAGCCGCCAGGACAGGCGCGAGGCGGGGCTGAGCCTGGCCTGGTCGAAGCCGGCCTGCATCCGCGCCAGCTGATCCTCGACCAGCACCATCTCCATCCTGTCGCCGATGACGCTGTAGTCATCGAGCCGGCCGTACATTTCCTTGCGGCCAAGACCGGTCAGGGTCTGTGGACTGAGCGAGGCCCGCTTCTCGAAGGCGGCGTCGAGGAAGGCGTTGAAACGGGCGTCCTCGGACTCGGCGGCCCATGCGGTCGAGGCCAGCGGTCCAGTGAGCGCCAGTCCGGCGAGAGCGTGGCGGCGGGTGAGGGTGAAGCTGGACAAGACGCGACTCCGGAAAGCGAGGATGGGGGAGGAGTCCACAGTTCCGGCCGTCTGTCATCTGTCGTCGGCCAACGACGGACGGGCGAGGCACATCCTTGCCCGGCGGGCCATGCCCCACCGCCAGGCGCGCACTTTCCTTGCGCCCACTGGACGAGAGGGGCCCCTGCGTCCTACATCCCCGGCATGTCCGGCAAGACCCTCTATGACAAGATCTGGGACGCCCATGTCGTCGCCACCGACGGCGAGGAGGCGATCCTCTACATTGACCTGCACCTGATCCACGAGGTGACGACGCCCCAGGCCTTCGCCGGCCTGCGCGCCGCCGGCCGCAAGGTGCGCCGGCCCGATCGCACGCTGGCGGTGGCCGATCACAACACCCCGACCGAGGGTCAGGCGCTGGGCGTCGACGCGGTGGCTGACGAGGAAGCGCGGCTGCAGCTGCAGACGCTGGGCCGCAACGTCGCCGACGCGGGCATCGAGTACTTCCCGATGGGCGACATCCGCAACGGCATCGTCCATGTGGTCGGGCCCGAGCAGGGCCGCACCCAGCCGGGCATGACCGTGGTCTGCGGCGATTCCCACACCTCCACCCACGGCGCCTTCGGCGCCCTGGCCCACGGCATCGGCACCTCCGAGGTCGAACACGTCCTGGCCAGCCAGACCCTGCGCCAGCGCAAGTCCAGGAACATGCGCGTCAGTATCGAGGGCAAGGCCGGCCCCGGCGTCACCGCCAAGGATCTGGCCCTGGCGGTGATCGGTCAGATCGGCACCGCCGGCGGCACGGGCTATGTCATCGAGTTCGCCGGCGAGGCGGTCCGCGACCTGTCGATGGAGGGCCGCATGACCCTCTGTAACCTGACCATCGAGGGCGGGGCCCGCGCCGGCCTGGTCGCCCCGGACCACAAGACCTTCGACTACATCATGGGCCGACCAGCCGCCCCCAAGGGCGCGGCCTGGGAGATGGCCCTGTCGCACTGGAAGACCTTCGTCACCGACCCCGACGCCGTGTTCGACCGCGAGGTCCGGCTGGACGCGGCGAGCATCGCGCCGACGGTGACCTGGGGCACCAGCCCCGAGGACGTCGTGCCGGTGACCGGGTTCGTGCCCGACCCCGCGACCTTCGCCACGCCCGACAAGCGCGCGGCGGTGGAGCGGGCGCTGGACTACATGGGCCTGACCGCCGGTCAGCCGATCACCGAGGCCCGAATCGACCGCGTCTTCATCGGCAGCTGCACCAACAGCCGCATCGAGGACCTGCGCGCCGCCGCCGCCGTGGTTCAGCGCGCCTTCCTCGAGGGGCGGATGGTCGCGCCGCACGTCCGGGCCATGGTCGTGCCGGGCTCGGGCCTGGTGAAGGAACAGGCCGAGGCCGAGGGTCTGGACGCCATGTTCAGGGCCGCCGGCTTCGACTGGCGCGAGCCGGGCTGCTCCATGTGCCTGGGCATGAACCCCGACAAGCTGGCGCCGGGCGAGCGCTGCGCCTCGACCAGCAACCGCAACTTCGAGGGCCGCCAGGGCCGCGGCGGCCGCACCCATCTGATGAGCCCGGCCATGGCCGCCGCCGCCGCCATCGCCGGCCACATCGTCGACGTGAGGGACTTCCTGTGATCAGGGCCCTCGACCACATCGCCTATGTCGTGAACGATCTCGAGGCCGCCGTCGACGGCTACACACGGCTGTTCGGCCGCGCGCCGAACTGGCGGGGCGACATGCACGGCGCCAGCCAGGTCTGGTTCCAGCTCGGCAACATGGCGCTGGACGTCATCGCCCCGACCGGCGAGGGCCCGGTCGGCGACGCCATCCGGGCGCGGCTGGCCAGCCATGGCGAGGGCTTCTACGGCGTCGGCTTCGCCGTGCCGGATGTCGCCGAGGCCGCCCGCCGGTTCGAGCGGGTCGGCCTGAAAACCCGCCTCGGCGAGGAGATCACCACCCATCCCGAGACCGGCGCCACGCGCCGGTGGGTGATGGCCAATCTCAGCCCCAAGGCCACCCATGGCGTGAACCTGTTCCTGGTCGAACAGGCGCCGGGCGCCGACCCCTGGCCGATCGCGCCGGTGACGGTGGACGAGGGATCGTCCGTCGCCGGACTGGACCACATCGTCATCCGCACGCCCAACCCCGACCGCGCCGCCGCCCTCTACGGCGCGCGCATGGGCCTCGACATGCGGCTGGACCGCAGCAATCCCGACTGGGGCACGCGACTGATGTTCTTCCGGGTCGGCGACCTGGTGGTCGAGATCGCCCATGACCTGAAGGCCGGCGTCGGCGACGGCCCCGACTCCCCGTGGGGCCTCAGCTGGCGCGTCGCCAACGTCGAGGCCGCCCACCACCGCATGGCCGGCCAGAAGGTCGAGGTCTCCGAGATCCGCACCGGCCGCAAGCCGGGCACCCGCGTCTTCACCGTCAGGAACGCCCCCGGCGGCGCCCCCACGCTCGTGATCGGACCCGACCAATGAAAGCCTTCACCCGCCTCGACGGCCTCGCCGCCCCGTTGGGCCTGGCCAACATCGACACCGACCAGATCATCCCCAAGCAGTTCCTCAAGACGGTCGACCGCGAGGGCCTGGCCAAGGGCCTGTTCTACGACTTCCGCTTCGACGAGCAGGGCGCGCCCAAGGACGGCTTCGTGCTCAACGACCCGGCCTACAGGAACGCCCAGATCCTCATCGCCGGCGACAACTTCGGCTGCGGAAGCTCGCGCGAGCATGCGCCATGGGCGCTGCAGGACTTCGGCATCAACTGCGTGATCGCCCCGTCCTTCGCCGACATCTTCCACGGCAACTGCTTCAACAACGGTCTGCTGCCGGTCGTGCTCAAGCCCGAGGAGGTCGAGGCGCTACTCGACGAGGCGCGCGGCGGCAACCACGTCTTCTCCGTCGATCTGGAGCAACAAACGGTCACCGCCCCGTCTGGCAAGGTGTTCCGGTTCGACATCGATCCCGGCCGCAAGGAGAAGATGCTCAAGGGCCTGGACGCCATCGGCGAGACCCTGCAGCACGCCGGCGACATCGACGTCTACGAGATGAAGCGCGCCATCGGCCAGCCGTGGCTGGAGCTGGGCGCGTGACCATCCTGGTCATCGGGACCGTCCGCCTGCCGCCGGAAAACATCGACCGGGCCCGCGCGGCGATGCAGACCATGGTCTCCGCCAGTCGAGCCGAGGACGGCTGCATCGAATACGCCTATTCGCACGATCTGCTCGAACCCGGCCTGGTCCGCGTGACCGAGGCCTGGCGCGATCGCGAAAGCCTGACCGCTCACTTCCAGACTCCGCACATGGCCGCCTGGCGCGGCGTGTTCCCCAGCCTCGGCATCACCGACCGCGACCTGGCTCTGTACGAGGCCGGGCAGCCCGAACCGATTTGAGATCATGACCCAGACCCTCCTCCTCCTCCCCGGCGACGGCATCGGACCGGAGGTGATCGCCCAGGTCCGCCGCGTGGCCCAGGTCGTGACGCCCGACCTCGCCCTCGACGAGCGCGACTTCGGCGGCATCTCCTACGATCGGCACGGCGTGCCGATCACCGAGGAAGCCATCGCGACGGCCAAGGCCTCCGACGCCGTGCTGATGGGCGCCGTGGGCGGACCGCAGTGGGCCGGCGTCGAGCGCGGCAAGCGGCCGGAGATGGGCCTGCTGGGCCTGCGCAAGGCCATGGACGTGTTCGCCAACCTCCGCCCCGCCCTCTGTTTCGACGCCCTCGCCGACGCCTCCAGCCTCAAGCGCGAGCTGGTGGCGGGGCTGGACATCATGTTCGTCCGTGAGCTGACGGGCGGCGTCTATTTCGGCCAGCCGCGCTTCATCGAGACCCTGGCCGACGGCCAGCGCCGCGCCGTCGACACCCAGGTCTACACCACCAGCGAGATCGAGCGCGTCAGCCGCGTCGCCTTCGAACTGGCCCGCGGCCGGAACAACAAGGTCCACTCGCTCGAGAAGTCGAACGTCATGGAGACCGGCCTGCTCTGGCGCGAGGTCGTCACCGACCTGCACAGGCGCGAGTACGCGGACGTGACGCTGGAGCACATGCTGGCCGACAACGCCGCCATGCAGCTGGTCCGGCAACCCCGGCAGTTCGACGTCATCCTGACCGACAACCTGTTCGGCGACGTGCTGTCGGACGAGGCGGCGCAGCTGACCGGCTCGCTGGGCATGCTGCCCTCGGCGGCGCTGGGCGCGCCGGGCAAGCCCGGCCTCTACGAGCCCATCCACGGCTCGGCGCCGGACATCGCCGGCCAGGGTGTCGCCAACCCGCTGGCCGCCATCCTGTCCTTCGAGATGGCCCTGCGCTGGTCGCTCGGCCGGGCCGGGGCCGCCGACCGGGTCAAGGCCGCCGTCGAGGCCGCCCTCGCCGCCGGCGCCCGCACCCGCGACATCGGCGGGACGCTGTCCACGGCGCAGATGGGCGATGCGGTGCTGAAGGCGCTCGCGGCCTAGCAGACTCCTGGTCTGTCATCCCGGAAGTCGCGCAGCGGCTGTCCGGGACCCAGCCGATGCAGTGCGCCCGCCTCTGGGTCCCGGCTCTCCGCGCTACGCGCTGCGGCCGGGATGACAGTTTTTGTTGCACAGCTCCTGGGGCATAACCTCCCGGAATGACCACGCCCGCCGACGACGCCCACGACACCAAGGCCCGCGTCGAGCTCGCCGCCTGGCGCGAGGCGATGGTGAAGCCGCCGTCGGCTTTGCAGGCGGCGGCCAAGGGACTGCAGACGCGGATCAACAATCTGATCCCGGAGAAGATCCACCAGGCGGTCAGCAAGGTCATTGAACAGATGACCCGCGGCATTCTGGTCGGGTCCGACTTCGTCACGCCGCCGCCGCGCGCCGGCCTGACGCTGGCGCAGCGCGAGGCGCTGGTCCGCAAGGCCATCGACGGTTACCGCAACGTGGCGACGGTCGAGGGCGGCGTGGCCGGGGCCGGCGGCTTCCTGCTGGCGGCGGCCGACTTTCCGGCGCTGATCGCCATCAAGATCAAGCTGCTGTTCGAGATCGCCGCCCTCTACGGCCACGACGGGCAGGCCTGGCGCGAGCGGCTCTACATCCTGTCGATCTTCCAGCTGGCCTTCTCCAGCCCGGACCATCGGCGCGATGTGTACGAGCGCCTGACCGACGCCGACCAGCCCGCCACGCCGGCCGACTTCGACTGGCGACGCTTCCAGCAGGAATATCGAGACTACATCGACCTGGCGAAGATGGCCCAGCTGTTGCCGGTGGTCGGCGCGCCGATCGGGGCTATCGTCAATTTCCGCCTGATCGAGCAACTCGGCGTGACGGCGATGAATGCCTACCGACTGCGCTGGTTTGCTGGCGTTTCACCTCGATTTTGAGAATGCGGCTCCATGCCGCACCAGCCGGGCATTGGGCTTTCTCTAATCCGGCGCGTCCGGAGACGGTTGGTTAACCAACGTGCCCGAAGACCGGAGTCTGCGGGAGGCGCATCCGGACGCGCCGCCGCCAGGATGAAGGTGGGCGACATGAACAACCTCAGGATCTCGACCAAGCTGATGGTCGCCTTCGCGGCGATGATCCTCGTCCTGATGGCGTCCTCGACCGTGCTGTTCTTCAGCGTGCAGAAGATGGGCGTGACGGCGAACGCCTCGAAGCGCAGCCTCGAGCTGATGACCACCATAGAGACGGTCATGCTCAACATGACAGACACCCAGAACTCGATGCGCGCCTTCGTCGCCAATCCGGCCGAAGCCAGCCAGCTCGACGACTACGCCGAGACGCTCGCGGCCATCGGCAAGGGCCTGGACGAGTTCGAGGCCGCCACAGAGCTTCCCGAGCAGAGGGCGCGCGTGGAGCAGATGCGCAAGGCGGTCGCCGCCTGGCGCGAGACCAACGGCGACGTCATCATCGGTCTGGCCAAGGACCCCGCGACGCTCGAACAGGCCCGGGTCATGGCCGGCCAGCCCTCCTTCAAGCCGATCCGCGAGGCCAAGAACGCCATTACCCAGGCGGCCGCCGAGCACTCGAATCTGAATCGGGCGGCCCGTGACGCCGCCCAGACCACCGCGATCACCGCCCTCATCGTCGGCGGCCTGGTTTCGATTGGCGTCGCGGTCGGCATGGCCATACTGCTGAGCCGGACCATCGCCGCGCCGGTCAACGCCATGACCCGCGTGATGCGCAAGCTGGCCGAGGGCGACCACTCGGTCGTCGTCTCCGGCGCCGGCCGCCGCGACGAAATCGGCGAGATGGCCACCGCCGTCCAGGTGTTCAAGGACGCCGCCATCGAGAAGATCCGGCTGGAGCGCGACGCCGAGGAGCAGCGCCGCACCGCCGAGAGCGACCGCGCCCATCGCGAGCGGGAGAAGGCCGATGAGGCCTCACAGGACGCCCACGCCATCGGCGAAGTCGCCCAGGCCCTGTCGCGCCTGTCGGCCGGCGACCTGACCTACCGCATCACCGCGCCGGTCGCCCCCAAGGCCGCCCAGCTGAAGGAAGACTTCAACGCCGCCGCCGCCCGCCTGCAGGACACCCTGCGCGCCATCAGCGGCTCGACCAGCGGCGTGCGCAACGGCTCCGACGAGATCGCCCTGGCCTCCGACGACCTGTCGCGCCGCACCGAGCAGCAGGCCGCCAGCCTGGAAGAGACCGCCGCCGCCCTGGACGAGATCACCGCCACGGTCCGCCGTACGGCCTCGGGCGCCAAGGACGCGGCCGGCCTGGTCGCCGACGCCCGCAAGGGCGCGGAGCTGTCGGGCCAGGTCGTCGACCGCGCGGTTTCGGCCATGGGCCAGATCGAAAGCTCCTCCACCGAGATCAGCCAGATCATCGGCGTGATCGACGAGATCGCCTTCCAGACCAACCTGCTGGCCCTCAACGCCGGCGTGGAAGCGGCCCGGGCCGGCGACGCCGGCAAGGGCTTCGCGGTCGTCGCCTCCGAGGTTCGGGCCCTGGCCCAGCGCTCGGCCGAGGCGGCCAAGGAGATCAAGGGCCTGATCTCGACCTCCACCGACCAGGTGAAGGTCGGGGTCGACCTCGTCGGCCAGGCCGGCGAGGCGCTGCGCCGGATCGTCGCCCAGGTCGCCGACATCGACCGTCTGGTCGTCGAGATCGCCGCCTCGGCCCAGGAACAGGCCACTGGCCTGCACGAGGTCAACGCCGCCGTGAACCAGATGGATCAGGTGGTCCAGCAGAACGCCGCCATGGTCGAGGAATCGACCGCCGCCACCCACAGTCTGAAGGGCGAGGCCGGCGAGCTGGCCAGTCTGGTCGGTCGCTTCAACGTCGGCGACGGCGACGCCGCCCACTCGGCCGAACCGTCTTCACGCAACCCGGTCCACGCCGCCCGCGCCCGGCTGGCGTCCTACGCGCGGGGCTAGACTCGAAGGGACACCTCAAACTGTCCCCGACCGCACCTCGAACGTGGCTTCAAACGCCTTCAGCCCTGACGGCGTGAAGGCCACGATCCGCGAGCCTTCGACCTGTCTGGCCCAGCCGGCGGCGTAGATCCGGGCCAGCAGGGCCGCGCCAAGCGCTCCGGCCAGGTGGCTGCGCCGGACGCTCCAGTCGAGGCAGCGTCGGCAGACCGGCCGGCGCCCCCCGGCCAGCCCGGCGGGCTCGATGCCCAGCCCGGCGACGAAGGCCGCGCCCGCCGGCGTCAGCATCAGGTCATCCTCGCCGGTGATCCGGCCCGCCGCGATCAGGCCGTCGAGCATGGCCACGCCGAGGTCGCCCGCCAGATGATCGTAGCAGACCCGCGCGCGGCGCAGCGCCGGCTCCTTCGGTCCAGGCCGGGTGCGGGCGTGTCCGGTGCGGGCGGCCAGGCCCATCAGGCCCTCCAGCACCGCCGCCACATCCTCGCCGGACAGCGCGAAATAGGCGTGGCGCCCCTGCCGGCGGACCGTGACCAGGCCGCCCGTCTCCAGACGCGCCAGATGGCCGCTGGCGGTCTGCGGCGCCACGCCCGCCTCGCGCGCCAGTTCGCCGGCCGTCAGGGCCTGACCCGCCAGCAGCGCGGTCAGCATGTTGGCCCGCGCCGGATCACCCAGCAGCGCGGCGACCAGCGCGATATCGGGGCCTGTCTTCATGCTTCGATCGTGACCGAAACATCACGGCGCGAACAGACGCTAACGGTACGGCCAACGCCGAACCATGAGGACCCGCGCCATGACCGTCACCTGCTGCATCCGCTATGTCATCGACCCGTTCCAGCGCGAGGCCTTCGAGACCTACGCCCGCGCGTGGCTGACCATCATCCCTTCCTGCGGCGGCGACCTGCTCGGCTACTGGCTGCCGCACGAGGGGACGAACAACATCGCGATGGCGATGATCTCCTTCGAGAGCCTGGCCGCCTACGAAGCCTATCGCGCCCGGCTGAAGAGCGACCCCGCCGGCGCCGCCAACTTCGCCTTCGCCCGGGAGAAGCGCTTCATTCTGAGCGAGGAACGGACGTGGCTGGAGCCGGTGGTCTAACGGGCCTCAGACCACATCGCTGACCACCACGAACCGCGGATCGTCCACCAGACCCATGAACTCGCCCATGACGCCCTGGACCACGCCGCCGGGCATGTCCTGGGCGACGAAGCCGTCGAGGTCGGGGATGTCGAACACCTCGATGTCGTCCATCGACGGCGAACCCTCGCCCATCAAGAGCCGCTCGGCCCGGTGGTTCACGTAGGACGACACGCGGGTCAGGCCGCGCATGGCCGGATAGTCCTTGTCCCGGATCCAGGCCTCGAACGTTTCGGCGCTGACGCCGGGCTTGAGCCTGTAGGTCAGGAACAGCTTGGCCATCAGGCCCTCCTCGTCGCTGGGAGCCGGACGCCAGGCCCGCCCGGACGTTCGGCCACGCCGTGAAAGGGGGACTGATGCCGCCATGACATTTCCTTGCCTTGCATGGCGGGGGCGACAGGCGTAACCGTCCCGTCCGCCTAATGCAGGAGAGATTTCGATGGGTTACCGGGTCGCCGTGGTCGGCGCCACGGGCAACGTGGGCCGTGAACTGTTCAATATCCTCGAGGAAGTGAACTTCCCCGTGGACAAGATTCACGCGATCGCCAGCCGTAAATCCATCGGGGTCGAAGTCTCCTTCGGCGAGAAGATCCTCAAGTGCGAGGACATCGAGCAGTTCGACTTCTCGACCGTCGACATCGTCCTGATGAGCGCCGGCGGGACGGTGTCCAAGGCCTGGTCGGAGAAGATCGGCAAGGCCGGCGCCATCGTCATCGACAACAGCTCGACCTGGCGCATGGACCCGGACGTGCCGCTGATCATTCCGGAAGTGAACCCGGATGCGATCGAGGGCTTCCGCAAGAAGAACATCATCGCCAACCCCAACTGCACGACCATGGGCCTGCTGGTGGCGCTCAAGCCGCTGCATGACGCGGCCAGGATCAAGCGGGTGGTGGTCTCGACCTACCAGTCGGTCTCCGGCACCGGCAAGGCCGCCATGGACGAGCTGTGGGACCAGACCAAGGGCGTCTTCGTCCTCGGCGCCCCGCCGCCCAAGGTCTACCACAAGCAGATCGCCTTCAACGTGATCCCGCAGTGCGACGTCTTCCTCGACGACGACAGCGGCGACACCAAGGAAGAGCGCAAGATGGCGGACGAGACCCACAAGATCCTCGACCCCAACATCCGCGTCTCGACCACCTCGGTCCGGGTGCCGGTGTTCGTCGGCCACGGCGAGAGCGTGAACATCGAGTTCGAGAGCGCCATCGACGACGACGAGGCCCGCGAGATCCTGCGGGAGGCGCCCGGCGTGGTGGTGATCGACAAGCGCGAGGACGGCGGCTACGCCACGCCCAAGGACGTCCAGGGCGAGTTCCCGGTGTTCGTCTCCCGCATCCGCGTCGACAAGACCCTCGAACACGGCCTCAGCCTGTGGGTGGTCTCCGACAACCTGCGCAAGGGCGCGGCCCTCAACGCCGTCCAGATCGCCCAGCTGCTCCACGAGCGCGGCCTGATCGGCAAGGTCTCGGCTTAACCCGCGAGCCCGCAAGAAGCGGGTCGAATATCGGGGGCCCGGGACGCAAGTTCCGGGCCCCTTGCTGTTGGAGTGATGTCCGTGCCGGACGTGAAGGATGAAAGCCGCGCCGCCCTGCTGGCCGGCATCGGCTGCTACAGCCTCTGGGGCCTGCTGCCCCTGTGGATGTATGCGCTGCGCGACGTCGGGGTGGGCGCCATCGAGATCACCGCCCAGCGGGCCGTCTGGGCCGTGCTGTGGGCCGCCGCCCTGGTCATCGTCGCCCGCAAGCTGCCGGAGCTGGCCCGCGTGGTCCGCGAGCCGCGCACGATGGGCCTGCTTCTGCTCTCGGCCGGGCTGATCGGCGCCAACTGGCTGATCTACGTCATCGCCGTGAACAGCGGCCGCACGCTGGAAGCCAGTCTCGGCTACTACATCAATCCGCTGATGAACATGGCGGCCGGGGCGCTGTTCTTCCGTGAGCGGATCGATCGCTTCGGCTACGCCGCCATCGGCCTGGCCGCCGCCGGCGTGGTGGCCCAGACCGTCGCCGTCGGCCACCCGCCGATCATGTCCCTGGCCCTGGCGGTGACCTTCTGCGCCTACGGCCTGATCCGTAAACAGGTGACGGCCGACGCCCAGACCGGCCTGTTCGTCGAGACCGCCATCCTCGCCGTGCCCGGCCTGATCTGGGTCGCGGTGCTGCAGTCGAACGGGCAGGGGCATCTGGGCGAGGGCGCCTGGCCGACCCTGCTGCTGCTCGCCGCCGGCCCGCTGACCGTCGCGCCGCTAGCCCTGTTCTCCTGGGCCGCCCGCCGCATGCCGCTGGTCTGGCTGGGCTTCGTGCAGTTCATCGCCCCGACCCTGGCCTTCTTCGTCGGCGTCTGGTCGGGCGAGGCCTTCACGCCGCTCCGCGCCCTGGCCTTCGGCTTCATCTGGGTCGGCGTGGCGGTGTTCGCGGTCGGGGTGTGGGTGCGGCATCGACGGGCGGTGGTCGTCGCCTGAAACCCGTGTTCCCGGCGAAGGTGTTGCGTCCCGGACGATTGGCGCGACCGACCCTCTCTCCGGATGGGTGCTGGCCGCCCCTCAGAGACAGCCGTAGGCCGCGTCGATCAGGCGCCGGCTGCGCGGGTCGCCGATCAGGTGGACGTCCTGCTTGTTCATCACATAGGCGCCGGCGACGCGCCGCTCGGTGTCGGCGAAGGCGCAGCTGCCGCCCCAGCCGCTGTGGCCGATGGTGGTGGCGGTCGGGCCGTAGAAGAAACTGGGCGCGTTGCGCATGAAGCCCGCGCCCCAGCTCATCTCGAAGGGCAGCACCAGGTCCTGGCCGCGGATGCGCTCGCGGCCGGCTTCGATCACCATCTCCGGCGACAGCAGCTCGACATCACCGATCCTGCCGTCGGTCGCCAGGGCGCCGAAGAAGCGGGCCAGCGCTTCGGCGGTGGCGTGGCCGTTGGCGGAGGGCACCTCGATCTCGCGCCACTCGCTGCCGCGCCGGCCGCTGGGCCCGGCCCAGGTCGACAGGAAGGCGGCGCGCTTGGGGTCGGTGGCCTCGCCGAACTGGGGCAGGGCGCTGGGGGGCTTCAGGTCGGCGACGCGGCCGTGCTGAACCTCCGGCAGGCCGATCCACAGGTCCAGGCCCGCCGGACCGGTGATGTCCTCGCGCAGGGCGGTCCCCAGGCTGCGGCCGTCGGCGCGACGATAGATCTCGCCGACCAGGTAGCCGACGGTCAGGGCGTGGTAGCCGCTGGCCGAGCCGGGCGTCCACATCGGCGCCTTGGCGGCCAGCATGGCGGCGATGACCGGCGGATCGTACCAGAGGGTCGGGTCGATCTGCTCGACGAAGCCCGGCAGCCCGGCCTGGTGCGACAGCACCTGCTCGACGGTGATCGCGTCCTTGCCGTTGGCCGCGAACTCCGGCCACAGCTCGGCGACCGGCTCGTCGTAGCGCAGCCTTCCGGCCTGGACGAGGCGGGCGATCATGGTCGCCGCCACCGCCTTGGTGGTCGAGAACACCATGGTCAGGGTCTCGGCGTCGAAGGCGACCTCGCCCTTGCGGTCGGCGTGGCCGGCCCACAGGTCGACGACCATTTCGCCCTCGACGCTGAAGGCGAAGCGGGCGCCCAGCTCCAGCCCCTCGGCGAAGTTGGCGGCAAAGGCGTCGCGGACGGCGGTGAAGGTCGCGTCGCAGCGGCCGTGGATTTCGAGGCTCACGCCAGGCGCTCCATGCGGACGGTGGGGCTGGCCTGTTTGATGCGGGGGCCCATGGCCACGATCGGCAGCTCGGGCGAGGCCCAGGCGCCGGCCGAGGTGATGGTCTCGGCCAGGCCGCCGACGGCGCGGGCCAGGCCGAACGACGGCGTCTGGCCCTCCAGCAGGGCGGCGGCGAACAGGACGGTCAGCAGGTCGCCCGTGCCGCTGGGCACCGGCGAGGTCGCCTTCTGGTGAGCCGCCAGCCAGGCCTCCTTCTTGTCGGCGTAGACCACGCCGATCTCGCCGCCGCGAACGACGGAGGACACCAGCACGGCCTTGCCGGTCAGCCGCGCGGCGCGGACGGCGGCGGCCGGGTCGCGGGCGTCGCTGCCGGTGATGCGCTGCAGCTCCCAGCTGTTGGGCGCGATCAGGTCGGCGCGGGGCAGAAGCTCGTTCTGGATGGCCTGGGCCACGTCGGGCGGGATGAACAGGCCCTTGCCCGCGTCGCCCATGACCGGATCGACCACGACCATGGGCCGGCGGTTGAAGGCGCCCTCGCGCGGCGCGGCGCGGACGGCGTCGATGGCCCGGGCCGCGGCCCGCACCTGCTCGACGCTGGCGAAATAGCCGGTCAGCACCAGGTCGCAGAGGCCGAACAGGCCGTTGGCCTCGACCCCGTCGAGCATGCCCTCGAAGGCCTCGATCGGAACCTGCGCCCCGCCGGGCGCGCCCCAGCCGGGGTGGCGGCCGTACAGGACCGTGGGGATGACCACGGGATCGATCTTGAACTGGGTCAGGGCCAGCGCCTGCGCCGAGCCGCCGACCCGGCTGCCTGCGACGTGGCTCGACATGATGAGGGCCATGGGCATGCGACGGGCTTAGCGGAGCCCGGGGGGGTTGGGTAGCCCCCCTGCGCGCATCCTCCCCGCTTGCGGGGAGGGGGACCATGCGGAGCATGGTGGAGGGGCGGCGCGAACCCCGCCGGCAATCGCAAAAAAGGGGCAGTCGCCTACTTGCGGCGCTGCCCCTCCACCGCCCTCCGGGCGGTCCCCCTCCCCAGCAAGCTGGGGAGGATTGCTGACATCCTAGTACCGGTAGTGGTCCGGCTTGAACGGGCCCTGCTCGGGCACGCCGATGTAGTCGGCCTGGTCCTTGCGCAGCACGGTCAGCTTCGCGCCCAGCTTCGCGAGATGGAGCATGGCCACCTTCTCGTCGAGGTGCTTGGGCAGGGTGTAGACTTGGTTCTGGTAGGACTTGAGGTTGGTCCACAGCTCGATCTGGGCCAGCGTCTGGTTGGTGAAGCTGGCGCTCATCACGAAGCTGGGGTGGCCGGTGGCGTTGCCCAGATTCACCAGGCGGCCTTCCGACAGCAGGATGATCTTCTTGCCGTCCGGGAACTCGATGTGGTGGACCTGCGGCTTGATCTCGTCCCACTTGAAGTTCTTCAAGGCCGCGACCTGAATCTCGCTGTCGAAGTGGCCGATGTTGCAGACGATGGCGTTGTTCCGCATCGCCCGCATGTGGTCGACGGTGATGACGTCCTTGTTGCCGGTGGCGGTGACGAAGATGTCGGCCTTGCCGGCGACGTCGTCCAGGGTCTGGACCTCATAGCCTTCCATCGCCGCCTGCAGGGCGCAGATCGGATCGACTTCGGTGACCATCACCCGGGCGCCGCCGTTGCGCAGCGAGGCGGCCGAGCCCTTGCCCACGT
>JAUSPV010000018.1 GCA_030652755.1 Caulobacter sp.
ACGCTGATCAGCATCATCTGCGGCATCGTCAACGGCTCGAGCGGCACGGTGCTGGCCGACGGCCACGACATCCGCCGCGACTACCGCGCCGCCCGCTCGACCATCGGCCTGGTGCCGCAGGAACTGAACACCGACGCCTTCGAGACCGTCTGGGCGACGGTGAAGTTCAGCCGCGGCCTGTTCGGCAAGGCGCCGGACAACGCCTACCTCGAGAAGCTGCTGCGCGATCTTTCCCTGTGGGACAAGAAAGACGCCAAGATCATGACGCTCTCGGGCGGCATGAAGCGCCGGGTGATGATCGCCAAGGCCCTGAGCCACGAGCCGACCATCCTGTTCCTCGACGAGCCCACCGCCGGCGTCGACGTCGAACTGCGGCGGGACATGTGGGAAATGGTGCGCGGCCTGCGCGAGAGCGGCGTGACCATCATCCTGACCACCCACTACATCGAGGAGGCCGAGGAGATGGCCGACCGCATCGGGGTGATCCGCAAGGGCGAGATCATCCTGGTCGAGGACAAGGACGTCCTGATGCGCAAGCTGGGCAAGAAGCAGCTGTCGGTGGCCCTGCAGCAGCCGCTGACCGCCATCCCCCCGGCCCTGGCCGGCGAGGCCCTGACCCTGTCCGAGGACGGCCTGGAGCTGGTCTACAGCTTCGACACCCAGGCCGACGACACCGGCATCGCCGCCCTGCTGCGCCGGCTCCACGACCAGGGCATCGACTTCAAGGACCTGCAGACCCGCGAGAGCTCTCTCGAGGACATCTTCGTCAGCCTGGTGAGCGCCCGCGCATGAACCTCCACGCCGTCAAGGCCATCTACAGCTTCGAGATGGCCCGCTGGTTCCGCACCATGATGCAGAGCATCCTGGCCCCGGTGATCTCGACGTCGCTGTACTTCGTCGTCTTCGGCTCGGCGATCGGCTCGCGCATGGCCTCCATCGACGGGGTCAGCTACGCCGCCTTCATCGTGCCCGGGCTGATCATGCTGTCGCTGCTGACCGAGAGCATCTCCAACGCTTCGTTCGGCATCTACATGCCGAAATGGGCCGGGACGATCTACGAGCTCCTGTCGGCGCCGGTCTCGGCCTTCGAGACGGTGCTGGGCTACGTCGGGGCGGCGGCGACCAAGTCGGTGCTGCTGGGGGTCATCATCCTGATCACCGCGCGCCTGTTCGTGCCGTTCGAGATCCAGCACCCGTTCCTGATGGCCGCCTTCCTGGTGCTGACCGCCGTCACCTTCAGCCTGTTCGGCTTCATCATCGGCATCTGGGCGGACGGGTTCGAGAAGCTGCAGATCGTGCCGACGCTGATCGTCACGCCGCTGACCTTTCTGGGCGGCAGCTTCTACTCGATCAGCATGCTGCCGGACATCTGGCAGAAGATCACCCTGTTCAACCCGGTGGTCTATCTGGTCAGCGGCTTCCGCTGGGCCTTCTTCGGGGTGTCGGACGTCAACATCGGCGTCAGCCTGGCCGCGACGGCGGGCTTCCTGACCCTGTGCCTGGCGACGATCTGGTGGATCTTCCGGACGGGTTACAAGCTGAAGACGTAGCAAATGGGGACATGCACTTCAGTGCCTGTCCCCCGCCGCCTGGCCCCGTTGAAGCTGATGGGGACACGTACTGAAGTACATGTCCCCGGTCGTGGTCCTACCGCCGCCCCAGCCGCGCTCCGATATCGGCCAGCGCGGCCGGAGCCAGGAACCACGGCTCCACCAGATAACGGAACGCCAGGCGGCGCGGTTGCGACAGCAGGCGGAACAGCCACTCCAGCCCGACCTTGCCGGTCCAGCGCGGCGCGGCCTCCTGGACGCCGGCCTCGTAGTCGAAGGCGGCCCCGACCGGGAAGAACACCCCCCGACCGATCAGGTCGCGGTTGGCGGCGATCCACTGCTCCTGGCGCGGCATGCCCATGCCGACCAGGATGATGTCGGGATCGAAGGCGGCGATGTCGCGGCGCAGGGCGACGCTGTCGGCGCTGGCCGGATCGACGTCGAAGTAGCCGCAGTGCTCGGCCAGATTCACGCCCGGAAAGGCCCTGCGGATCTCGCCCGCCGCCCGCTCGCCCACGCCCGGGGCGCCGCCGACGTGGAACACCCGCCAGCCGCGGTCGCGCACCGTGGCCCAGAAGGCGTCGCGCCAGTCGAGGTAGGTCGAGCGATGCTCCCCGCCAACAGGCAGACCCATCAGCCGAGCCCAGAGGATCATCGGCTTCGAGTCGATCTGCACCAGGTCGGCGTCGTCGAAAAAGGCGCGCAGCGCCGGCGTGCGGGCCAGCAGAAACAGGCTGTGGGAATTGTGGTTGGCGATGACCGCCGTGCCGCCCCCGGCCACGAAGGCCTCGGTCGCCGCCAGCATCTCGCCCGGCGTGATCGGATCAACGACGCCGCCCAGCAGGCGGACGCGGGTCGTGGCGGTGGCGTGGGCGGGCGCGGTCATGCGGGCAGCATGCACGGCGCCGATTGAGGCGGCGTTAGAGGACGTGGTTAAGCGTCCCTGAACTCGGCATTGGGTAGCAAACACACCCAGCGGCAGGTCCCACAAAAAGGCTTGGGACGCTTGGGCTCTGACGGAAGAGGAGCGAGATGCGAAGCGCTGATCTCCTGAATAGGAGTTCAGAGCGTGACCACTACCGTGCGTTGGCGATTCACTCGGAAACGAGGCAGGATCACATCATGGCAAATCTATCCCCCATAGAATCCGTCCTCAAACGGCCACTCACCGCAGCCTTGGCGGCCGTTGGCGTGAGCTTGACGATCTTGGGATTCGCGCAGCAGGGATACGACATTTGGACGGGCGGGCCTGAAGCATGGATGCTCCAGGCAGGCGGCTTCGTGTTGTTCGTGATCGCCGTCTCTATCCTGTTGTATCGCTGGGAGAAGGAGCACCATCAGCCCGCACTGGAGGCTAAATTTCTAGCGTCTCAGCAAGAAGTGGCCGCAACCCTCATGGAGATCAATAAGGAGCTCTTGGCGATCAAAATTCAGGTGACCGGAGTGAAGCATGTGACGGACGTGTTTCCTCGTTATCAGGAAGAGACGACCGCCAGATTCGAAGAAGCGTTTGATCAGATAGGGGGCGTTAGAGGCGAGAATATTCGAAACCATCTCGCCGTGATCGCAGCAACCGAAAGTGTTGGAGAAATCCGCGTTCAGCTAACTCGAGGGTTAGAGCATCTACGTCGGGCAGCGCTCGCGCTTCGCGATCAACACCTGATGGATAACCTGTTTGTGCAAATTGTCCAAGCTGGCGAGGAGTTGTTGGCGCCTGAACGGGCAATGGGGCCCTTAGGCATTGATACCGCTGAATGGGAGCGAGACTTCACTCTCATGTGGGAGAACCGCTACGGCGATATCATCAGCCTTCTGCTGCCTTACCATCCATCCTTCATCGACGGTTTTCGCGATGGGAGGCTTGCAGGTCAGCTTCAGCCGGAGGATCAGGCCCTCGTAGCGCGGGCCCCATCGAAGGAACGCTTCATACGAGATATTCGGGGGGTTGCGGCGAAGATTGCCGACTTGAACAGCCAGAACGACCACTTTACGGCCCTCGCCACAGGCCCGCTCACTGATCAGGTTTTCTGGGCCCAGGAACCGACTTCGATCTAGTCGCGGCGGATTGTTCTTGCGGCGATTGGAGCTGCAGGAAGCATCCGGCCGTGACAGGCTCCCAATGGGGCGGGAAGCTGGGTATGTCTGCTGCCTACTACCCCTCCCTGAACTTCCACTTCAGCGCCAGGATCACCGCGCTCAGCACCAGGCAGACGGCGTTGGCCACCGCCACCGGCCAGCTGCCCAGCAGCACGCCGTAGGTGGTCCACAGCACGAAGCCGGTGACCGTCAGCATGAACATCCGCATCGACACCGAGGAGGCGTCCTTCTCGCGCCAGATCTTGAGGATCTGCGGCGTGAAACTGGTCATCGAGCAGAGGGCGGCGGCGGTGCCGACGACGTTGATGAGGTGATCTTCCATATCCGTGTCCCCGGCGAAGGCCGGGGCCCACGCGGCACGCGCGGCGCTTGGCCCATGGATCCCGGCCGTCGCCGGGAAGACGGTGTCTCTCGCGTCAGGCGCTTTTCTGCAGGGCGCCCAGGCCCCAGCGTTCAGCCCAGGCCGGGGCCAGCTGGAACCCGGCGGGCGGCGGGCCGGGGGCGACGCCGTCGCGCAGACAGGCCTTGAGGTAGGTCAGGGCGGTCTTCACGCCGTGCTCGGAATAGGGCTTGCCGATCACGCCGCAGGCGCCGGCCATGTCGTCGGGCAGCCGCTTGACGTTGGCGGTCATGAACAACGCCACCCCGCCGCAGTCCCTGGCGATCCGGCGCGCGACGTCGACGCCGGTCGGGCCGTCGCGCAGCTGCACGTCGACCAGGGCCAGGTCGGGCCGCAGCGAGGCCGCGAGCGCGATCGCCTCGTCCGAGCTCATCGCGTGGCCGACGCCGCGGCAGCCGACCTCCTCGACGAGGTAGTTGAGCTCGGCCGCCAGCAGGACCTCGTCCTCGACGATCAGGACGCTCAGGGGGGTGTGGTCACTCATCTCCGCAACTCAGTTCAAGGTTTGCCGTTCACCGGCAGCCGGATCACCGTCCTCAGTCCGGGGAAGGCGTCCGCGGTTTCACATTCGGCCCGGAGCTGTTCGCACAGCAGCCTGACGATGGTCTGACCGAACCCGGGCCGGGGTTCCTCAGTCGCGACACCAACGCCGTCATCGGCGATTTCGATCCGGAAGCAGCCGTTTTCTCTTCGCACGGAGACCTTGATCACGCCGGCGCGGCCGTCCGGGAACGCGTGGCGGATGGCGTTGCCGAGCAGTTCGCTGAACAGCAGCGCCAGCGGCGCGGCCTTGTCGGCGGAGACGTCGACCCGCTCCAGATCGAGGTTGGCGCTGATGTCGTTCCGACCGGAAGTGCCGATGGCGTCGCTGACCAGGTCGCGGATGAAGGCCGAAATGTCGAAGCGTTCGACGTCCTCGCTCTGGAACAGCCGCCGGTGCACCGTCGCCACGGCGTTGACCCGCTCCAGCATGCCGCGCAGGGCGGCGCGGACCACGGGGTCGGGCGTGCGCCGCGCCTGCAGCAGCAGCAGCGAGGAGATGAGCTGCAGGTTGTTCTTCACCCGGTGATCGACCTCGTGCAGCAGCGCGGTCTTCTGCTCCAGCGCATGCTGCAGGTCGGCGGTGGCGGTCTCGATGGCGATCTGCAGATCGTCACGGCGCTCAAGAAAGGCCAGTTCGGCCTGCTTGCGGCTGGTGATGTCCAGCTGCGAGCCGAAGAAATAGGTGATCTCGCCGGCGGCGTTGCGCACCGGGCTGAGGTAGAGGGCGTTCCAGAACGGCGCGCCGTCCTTACGGTAATTCAGGATGTCGACCGCGACGTTCTGGCCCTGGGCGACCGCCGTCCTGAGGGCGGAGACAACCTGCGGATCGGTCCGCGCGCCCTGCAGGAAGCGGCAGTTGCGGCCGATGATCTCGTCCCGATCATAGCCGGTCAGCGCGCAGAAGGCGTCGTTGGCGAAGATGATCGGGTGATCGGCCTGGCGGGCGTCGGTGATGATCATCGCCATCCGTGTGGCGCGAATCGCCGCGGCGAAGGGATCGTCGGGGCCGTGCGCGGCCGCGAGCGCCGCTCCCGCTTCGAGCGACGACCTGTACTCGTCTGACATCGAGATTCCTGTGCCGCCTTGCCCCTTGGCAGCGAAACGACGGAAGCGCCGCCGGGTTCCCACCCGACGACGCTCGCGAAAGCCTCAGGGCCGGGACAGCCGCGTCAAAACGCGTACTGGGTCCGCACCGAGTAGATGTTCAGGTCCTGGCCGACCTCGGTTCCCAGGGCGGGCGTGGCGAAGGCGCCCGCGCCGAACGCCGTGCCGCCCGGCGAGGTGCGGTCCACCTGGACATTGCGATAGGCGAACTGCATCGTGAGCCCGGGGTTGACGTACCAGTTCAGGCCCAGAGACAGGATATCCTGTTGCCCGCCCCGGACCGAGCCGAGGGCCGGCAGGTCGTTCTCGCGATAGTTCAGGTCGAGCACCGAGTAGCGCAGCGCCAGCTCCCAGCCGCCCCAGGTGCCGTCCTTCAGGCTGAAGGCCTTCTCGGGCTTGGGGTTCTCGAAGCCGGCGTTGGCGGCATTGTAGACGCGGCGCTCGCCCGTGAGGATCCAGCTGCCCTGCACGTACCAGCCGGAGAAATCAGGGTCCGGCAGAACGCTGGCCCGTCGCTCGACGGCGATGTCGAAGTACTCGGCCTGAATGTAGAGGTTGTTGCGTTGGGCCCCGAACTCGACGCCCAGCGCGGTCACCCCGTCGGCGTCGATGCTGCCGGTGTCCACGAGTCGGGTGGCGTCCACACGAAGCTCCGGTCGCTCCCGCAGACGGATCGGCGACGGCGCGCCGCCCGGAACGTCCGGGCCCGTCGCCGCCGGACTGAGGATCAGGCTGGCGTTGAAGCCCAGATGGATCAGGCTGCCGTCCTGCTTGTAGGGCACGACCGTCGCCCGGCCCACGAAGCCAAGCTGTTCGTCGTAGGTTTGCACCCCGGTGAGGTTGCCGGTCACGGTGCCGCCCAGGGTCCAGCGGTCGCCGCCGGCATAGAGGCCGACGCCCATGCGCGTATCGGCGCCGGCAAGGCCTCGCACGACCTCGACCACGGAGGCGCGCTCGACAAAGACGGAACTGGACGCTGAGACGCCATCCTCGAGGCCCGTCGCGGGCGCATAGGCGCCCATCCGCAGGCGAGCGAAGTCTAGACCGTCGTACTGGATCCAGGCCGCGAGAACCTTGCCGTCTTCCTCGTTTCCGGAGCCGCCGAACTCGTAGGTGAAGTTGTACTGGAAGTCGCCGAAGGCCTTGCCCTCGATGCCGAAGCGGATGCGGCGGAAGTTGACGCCATCGCCCATGTCGCGGGCGCGCTCGTTCTCGGTCGCGTCGCCGAACGAGCCGCGCCGGAAGTCGCTGGACAGCGGCCCGGCGTCGTCCTGGTCATAGATGCCGCCGTCCAGCTGCATCAGGCCGCGGAAGCTGGCGGTGAACTGTCCGTCGCCGGACGCCAGGGTCGGCCGGCCGTTCTTGAGGCTGACGGACGTGGCCGGCGCGGCGGGGGCGGCCGGCGCGGGGGTCACGGCGCGGCTCTCGGCCCTGGGCGCGGCGGTGGCGGCCTTCAGCTCCCGCAGCTCGCCCTGCAGCGCGGTCAGCGCGGCCTCGAGGCGCGCGATCCGCTCCTCGTTGGATTCCCGCGCCTGGGCGACGCCGCCGGCGACGACCGCGATTGCAACGCCGGCCAGCAGCGCGGCGCGAAGACGTCCAGTGTTGCCCGTCATCATTTCCTCCCGGACCCGTCAGCTCTGGGCTGGCGGAACAGTGTCAGTCGCCTGGACCAGCGGCTGAACCACTGGTTCATCCGCTGGGTTGCCAGCGTTCTGAGGGATTGAGGGCAATTTGGTTAAGAATGTTCCGCCAGCGGACGGCATGTCGCGGACGGCGGCGCAAGACGAAGAGGCGCGGCCACCGCCCAGGGTCGCCGCGCCTCGTTGTCTCTCAGCGTCTGAAGCCGAACTTCGGCCTAGAACATCATCCGGCCGGACAGTTGCAGATTGTAGCGGTCTTCGCCGTCGACGGCCTCGTACTCGCCCTCGATCGCGACATAGGACATCGGCGTGCCGGCCTTCAGGGACAGGCCCACCAGCATGGCGCCGTCGCCGGCCTCGGTGGCCGGCAGGGCCACCCATTGCCCGCCGACGAAGCGGAACACCGTGTCGCCCATGTTGCCGGACAGGTTCTGGCGATAGCCGAGGCGCAGTTCGGGGCGCCACCAGAGATCGCGGCCGAACGTCGCGCCCACGGCCAGCTCGGCGGTGGTCGACAGCCTGTCGCTGGTGCGGGACTCGACTTCCTGGTTGAAGCCGCCGCTCAGGCCGCTCTCAACCCGGGACCCTTCGGACAGGTACAGGTAATCGACGCTGAGCGCCGGGCGGGCGTAGAAACGCCCCGCCGTGAACTCGTAGGCGCCGGCGGCGCTCAGAACGCCGGAGAACCCGGTCCACTCCGAGTTTGCCTCGACGATCAGGGTGTTGGCCGGATCGATGAACACCCGATCGCCATTGAACCAGCCGTAGCCGGCCGAACCCCGGGCGTTGAGGGTGAACTTGCCGATCGACCGGCGCCAGTAGATGCCGGCCTCAAGCAGGGAGACGCTGGTCTCCTCGCCGATCTTGGCGACGTCGTCCTTTTCCTCGGCGGTGATGAAGGCGAGCGTGGCCCCCAGCGCGCCGCCGTCGGAGCCCATGCTCTCATAGCCGCCGACGAAGCCGAAGGCCTTGGTTTCGGAGCCGGCGGTCACGCCCGCGTCGCGCATGACCTGGACGTTGACCTCCTGGACCCAGAAGCTGTCCGGGCCATAGCGCTGGCGCAGATCCGGCCGGGTGGCGGTCAGCCGCGAGATGGTCCGCGTCATCGAATCGATCGACGAGAACAGGCCCTCGCCCTGATCGGGCAGCATCTGGTCGAACCGGTTCAGGAACTCCTGCCGCGACTGGGCGGTCAGGAAGGCGTCGCGGATATCGTCGTCCTGGCCCAGCGCCGCGTAGACGGCGTCGAGCGCCAGGCTCTGGCTCTGGTTCAGCTCCATCTCGGAGGCGGTGCGGCGGCGGACGTCGATGTTGACCTCTCCGGCGGCGACGTCAGCCGAGGCCTGGGCCACGAACAGGTAGGGCGAGTTGCCGACCAGGCTCTGGTCCAGCGTGCCGACGGTGAGACCGGCGGGCGTGTCGGTCCTGATCACGGTGTAGGTGGTCGGGGCAGCGATGAGATCGGTCAGCACGATGCCCAGCTTGGCGCCGCTGGCGATCGTCGCGGTCGCGACGTCAAAGCGCGTGTTGCTCGCCGCGTTGGGATCCGCCGTGAACACGACCGAGCTCGTCGCGCCGATCGTCAGGGCCGTGGCGTCGATGACCTCGGCATTGGTGATCGCCAGCGTGCCGGCCGTCACATTGACCGTCAACTGACCGTCGCTGTCGCGCAGAGCGCCGAGGGACGCCGCGCCGCCGGTGAGATTGAAGACGTCCGCGCCGGCGCCAAAGGAGACGTCGCCGAAGAGCTGGCCGTTCTGCAGGTTCAGGGTGTCGTCGAAGGCCCCGAAGTAGATGTTGCCGGTGATCGAGGGCTCGTCCGCGTCATCCACGCCATCGCCGTCCGCGTCGGGGTCGGTCGTGCCGGGATCCAGGTCGTCGTCGCCGTCGTTGACGCCGAACTGGGTGATGGTGACGCCGGCCTGGGCGTTCCGCACGTCGATGGCGATCGCTTCGCCGGTGATGGTCTCGTTGTTCGGATCGGCGTCGCTGTCGTCGGTATCGGCGTTGTCGTCGGTCGGCAGGACGAAGGCGCGGATGATGCCGCTGTTGGTGAGCGAGGTCAGGGCGCCCGCGCCGTCCCAGATCGCGACCGCGCTGCTGTTCTCGCCGTTCGCCACCGCGGTGATCGAGCCGCGGTTGTTCAGCGCCGAGCCGGCGACGTTGCTGTCGATCCGCACGCCATAGGCGGTGAAGGCGCCTTCGTACGCTGTCCCGGGGACGGGCACGAGCGGCGCGGTCGGACCGGACGTCGCCGTGACGCTGGCGAAGATGCTGCCGCTGTTGTTGATCTGGTTGACGATCGAACCGTCGGTCAGGTGCACGGCCTGGCTGTTGGCGTCGTAGGCGATGGCGCTGACCGCGCCCAGGAGGTTCATCCCGTTCTCGAGCGTGGTCGTCTGTCCGCCTCCCGCGCCGATCCGGATACCCGTGGCGCTGAAGCCGTCGAGCAGGCCATTGGCGGAGATCGTGCCCCGAACGACGAGGCCAAAGGCGTTGCCGCCCGTCGCCGCCACCGAACCGATGGTGATGGAATCGGTCGCCGAGCCGATGACCAGGGCCGGGGCCGAGCCGCCGACCGACAGACTCGCGGTGCCTTCGCCGGCGTCAGCGACGCCGTCGTTGTCGAGATCGTTGTCGTCGGCGTCGAGGATGCCGTCGTTGTCGTCGTCGGTGTCGGTGCTGTTGGGGACGCCGTCGCCGTCATAGTCGACGCCGGCGACCGGCGCCGCGTCGAGGAGGATGCCGCCGCCGACGTTGCCGGCGACCACGAGCGCCGAGTTGCCGAGCAACTTGTCGTCGGCGTCGAGCTTGGCCCGGTCCGCGGCGGCGGGCGGGCGGCTGGCGTAGCGGAACCCGCGCGAGACGATGGTGCCCTGCACGGTCAGCCGGCCGCTGATGTCGCCCGTCTCGACGGCCAGCGAGTTCTCACCCAGCGCCGTGACCGAGCCGCTGATCGAGACGTTTCCGGTGACCGGCGCGGCGAGATAGATGCCCCGCGCGTCGTCGCCGGTGACGCTGATCGCGCCGCGGCTGGTCAGGTTTCCGGTCAGCGGCCCCTGCACGAGAATGCCGACCGACTCGTTGCCCTTGATGGAGATGGAGCCGGCGGTGTCGTTGAGGATATTGCCGGTCATGGCGCCCTGGACCAGGATGCCGAACTTGTTGGTCCCGTCGGCGAACGGGCCGTCCAGATCGCCGTCGTTGTCCGTGTCCTTGAGCTCAAGGGTGGAGGAGAGGTTGATCGTCAGCTTGTTGGTCACATCGCCGACCGCGCCGGCGTTGACCTTGACGCCCGCGATATAGCTGACGTTCTCGGCGCTGATCTCGCCTTCGTTGATGACGTCGTGGTTGCTGTTGATCGTCACGGCCCCGGCGATGGCGCCCGCCGTGCCGCCGGCCGTCGGCTTGACCTTGCCGGCCGAGGTAATGCGGATGTCATCGGGCGCGCCGTTGTTGATGGTCGCGGTCGAGACCCCCGCCGTCCGGGTATCGGCTATCGTCGTCTCGGCGAAGGCGCCGGACGCGAAAAGGAGCAGCGGAGTGGCGGCCACGGTGGCCACGAGACGCTTGCGGAACATGAACTGATAACCCCGGACCTTGGACGGCGACACGTTCGTCCCCTGTCGATGCGGCGAAATTGCGTCGGCCGTCATAACCATCCCCGGGGACCCCGCCTCGTCTATCGCAAGGCTCACAAGGGCGCCATATCTCCGTGCACCATAGCCGGACGATTAATCCGAATCGAGGCTTTCCCGCCATGCCGTCCGACGGCCCGCCCCGCGCGCACCGAAATGTCCTGCTGGCGACGGCGGCCGGCGCCGGCGCGCCCCTGCTGCTCGCCGCCCTCGGCCAGGTCGAGGCGGGACCGGCCGTCCTGTCCGCGCTGGGGGTCGCCGGCTGCGGCCTGTGGCTCACCCGTCGGGCGTTTGACGCCGCGCGGCCGGCGGCGGACACGGCCGGCGAGGCCGCCCCCGCGGTCGCGTCGATACCCTACGCCGATATCCTGGAGAACCTCGGGGACCCGGTGATGGTGATCGCGGCCGACGAGCCCTTCGAGGTTACCGGACACCGGCTTGTCTTCGCCAACCGGGCGGCGCGGGACCTGTTCAGGATCTACCGTCCCGACGTCCGCCTGATCACGGCCATCCGCAACCCGCAGATCATCGAGCTGGTCGAGGAAGCCCTGTTCGGCGGCGTCGGCGGCGACACCACCTTCGAGACGGGGGCCGCTCAGGACCGCAGCTGGACCGCCGTCGCCTCGCCGCTCGCTCCCGCGCCCTGGGGAGCCTCGATGGCCCTGCTGATTCTGCGCGACCAGACCGACCTGCGCCGGGCCGAGCGGATGCGGGCGGACTTCCTGGCCAACGCCAGCCACGAGTTGCGCACGCCGCTGGCGTCGTTGTCGGGCTTCATCGAGACCCTTCGCGGCCCGGCCCGGAACGATGTCGCCGCGCGCGACAAGTTCCTCGGCATCATGCAGGCCCAGGCAGAGCGCATGTCGCGCCTGATCGACGACCTGATGAGCCTCTCGCGCATCGAGCTCAACGAGCACATCGCGCCGCTCGGCCGGGTCGACCTGTCGGCGGCGGTGACCGACGTCACCGACGCCTTGATGCCGGTGGTCAGGGCCAAGGGTGTCTCCTTCGCCTGGTCGCCGCCGGGGCGCGATCAGATCGTGGTGGAAGGCGACCGCGACCAGATCGTGCAGGTGATCCAGAACCTGGTCGACAACGCGGTGAAGTACACGCCGGCCGGCGGCGTCATCGGCATCGAGATCGGCGCGCCGGTCGAGGGCGACGCCCCGCCCGCCCGCGATCCGGAGGCGACCCGGCTGCCCCTGCTGACGCCCGAGCACCGGGCCGGCGGGGCCTACGCCCTGCTGAGGGTCAGCGACCAGGGCCCCGGCATGCCGCGCGACGCCCTGCCCCGCCTGACGGAGCGCTTCTACCGGGTCGAGGGGCAGAAGAGCGGCGACAAGTCCGGCACGGGCCTGGGCCTGGCGATCGTCAAACACATCGTCAATCGCCACAAGGGCGGCCTGGCCGCCGAGACCGTTCTGGGGCGCGGCTCAACCTTTTCGGCCTGGTTCCCGCTCAGCCCGCCCGTCGATGCGCGCGTGTCGGCGGACGCCGTCGCAAAAGTGTCGTAAAAACGTCGCACAGGGGCAGCATCGCCCCGGCATTAGGGACATCGCGCTGACTGATCGTCTTGCGATGCCCGGAGACCGCCCCGGCCAGGCCATGGGCGGCCATTGGACAATTCGCGCGGCTGTCGCGCCAGGGACCCATGATGAACGAACACATCGTCAGATCCTTCGAGGATGAGCTGAACCAGCTGGCCGCCGAGGTTGTCCGCATGGGCGGGCTGGCCGAGGCGCAGGTCAACGACTCCATCACCGCATTCGCCCGGCGCGACGTCCCCCTGGCCCAGGCCGTGGCCGGCCGGGACGAGAAGCTCGACGTGATGGAGGCCGACATCGAGCGCGCCGCCATCCGCATGATCGCCCTGCGCCAGCCGATGGCCAACGACCTGCGCCGCGCCGTGGGCGCGATGAAGATCGCCATGAACCTGGAACGCTGCGGCGATCTGGCCAAGAACATCGCCAAGCGCACCCTGATCCTGGCCGAGGCCGAGCCGGCCGGGCCGGTGACCCGATCGATCGAGCGCATGGGCAAGCTGGTCGCCGGCCGTCTGAAGGACGTTCTGGACGCCTACACCGCCTCGGAGGTCGATCGCGCCGTATCCGTCTGGACCCGCGACACCGAGGTGGACGAGCACTACGACAGCCTGTTCCGCGAGCTGCTGACCTACATGATGGGCGATCCGCGCACGATCACCGCCGGCGCCCACCTGCTGTTCGTGGCCAAGAACCTCGAACGGATCGGCGACCACGCCACCAACATCGCCGAGATCGTCCACTACGAGATCACCGGTCGCGAGCTCATCGCCGACCGGCCCAAGATGGATGCATTGAGCCAATGACCCCCACGGTCCTGGTCGTCGAGGACGAAGACGCCCTCGCCACCCTCCTCCAGTACAACCTCGAGAAGGAAGGCTATCGCGTCGTCCACGCCGGCGACGGCGAGGAGGCGCTGATCCTGGTGCAGGAGCAGCAGCCGGACCTGGTCGTCCTCGACTGGATGCTGCCCAAGGTCTCGGGCATCGAGGTCTGCCGTCGCCTGCGCCAGCGGCCGGAAAGCCGCAACCTGCCGATCCTGATGCTCACCGCCCGTGGCGAGGAGAGCGACCGGGTCCGCGGGCTGGACACCGGCGCCGACGACTATCTGGTCAAGCCTTTCGCCATGACCGAGCTGACCGCCCGCATCCGCGCGGTCATGCGCCGCATCCGCCCGGGCCTGGCCGACGACCGCGTCACCGCCGGCGACATCATCGTCGATCGCGTCGCCCACCGGGTGAAGCGCGACGGCAAGGAGGTCCACCTGGGCCCCACCGAGTTCCGCCTGCTCGACCATCTGATGCAGCATCCCGGCCGGGTGTTCAGCCGCGAACAGCTGCTGGACGCGGTCTGGGGCAGCGACGTCTATGTCGAGGCCCGCACCGTCGACGTCCACATCGGCCGCCTGCGCAAGGCGCTGAACCACGGCGCGCCGGTCGACCCGATTCGCACTGTCCGCTCGGCCGGCTACTCGCTGGACTTCGGGGGGTAGGAACAGGGGAAATCCACGGGCATCTAGCGACCCGCTACCTCGGCGAGATCGTTTCAAGCCCCCGGAACTCAACGACCTGTTCGCAGACCAGCAGATAAGAGCCTTCCACATAGGGACGGCACTGCGACATACACTCAAACCAAGGGCCATTCTCCCAAGGGAGAGACGCCCGCCCGGTTCCTTCGTCGACCACCTTGGCTAGGCCTCCGTAGGACGCGATCGTCTTTCCACTCCCGGCCCGGCGACACATTGCAAGGCTATCAAAGCCGGGCACTGAATCGCCGTAGTCAGTCCCGCTGCTTGGATACCATTGGAGCATGTACTCGCTCTTCCCCGATGGCCGGTCGGAGGAGCAACCGGAAACAATGAGCAATAGTCCGACAAGCCAGATGGACTTCATGGCGGCCTCCCCCGAATTGAGAGAGCATAGACGTCATACGCCTATGGGCCATCGATGAGTGTCGAGCCCGGATTGCCCGCTTGCAGGTAGGCGTCTCAACTTCGTAGAAGGCCCGCCCATGAACATCCTTCTCGTCGGATCGGGCGGGCGCGAGCATGCGCTGGCCTGGAAGATCGCGCAGTCGCCGCTGCTCACCCGCCTCGTCGCCGCGCCGGGCAGCCCGGGCATCGCCAACCTCTGCGAGATCCGCGCCCTCAAGGTCACCGACGTCGAGGGCCTCGTCGCCCTGGCGCGGGAGATCGCCGCCGACCTGGTGGTGATCGGCCCGGAGGCGGCGCTGGAGGTCGGGCTGGCCGACGCCCTGACGGCCATCGGCATCCCCTGCTTCGGCCCCACCGCCTCGGCGGCGCGGATCGAGACCAGCAAGGCGTTCAGCAAGGACTTCCAGGCGCGCCACAAACTGCCGACCGCCGCCTATGGCGTGTTCGAGACGGTCGATGACGCCGCCGCCTTCCTCGACACCCAGACCGCGCCGTTCGTGATCAAGGCCGATGGCCTCGCCGCCGGCAAGGGCGTGGTCATCGCCCCCACCCGCGCCGAGGCCGACGCGGCCGTCGCCGACATGCTGGGCGGCCGCTTCGGCACGGCCGGCGCCCGGGTGGTGATCGAGGAGTTCATGCACGGCGAGGAGGCCTCGTTCTTCGCGCTGTGCGACGGCGAGACGGCCATCCCGTTCGGCTACGCCCAGGACCACAAGCGCGCCCATGACGGCGACGAGGGACCCAACACCGGCGGCATGGGGACCTATTCCCCCGCGCCGGTGCTGACCGAGGCGCTGGCCAGACGCGCCTTCGAGGAGGCCGTGCTGCCGGCCGTGAAGGGCCTGGCGGCGGAGGGCAATCCCTACCGCGGCGTGCTCTACGCGGGCCTGATGCTGACGCCGACCGGCCCGCGTCTGGTCGAGTTCAACGCCCGCTTCGGCGATCCCGAATGCCAGGTGCTGATGCTGCGGCTGGCCAGCGACATCGTTCCGTACCTGAAGGCCGCCGCCGAGGGCGCGCTGGCGTCGATGCCGCCGCCGGCATGGCGCGACGAAAGCGCCCTCTGCGTCGTCTACGCCGCCGAAGGCTATCCCGACGCCCCCAGGGCCGGCGCGGTCATCGAGGGCGCCGACGCCGACTTCGGCGACCAGGTGGCGGTCTTCCACGCCGGGACCTCGCGCAACGCCCACGGCGATCTCTGCGCCTCGGGCGGCCGGGTGCTGAACGTCTGCGCCCTGGGCGCGACGCTGCACGAAGCCCGCGACCTCGCCTACGCCGCCATCGAGACCATCGACTTCCCGGGCGGCTTCTACCGAACCGACATCGGCTGGCGGGCGCTGTGAACCTGTCCTCCCCAGCTCGCTGGGGAGGGGGACCATGCGGAGCATGGTGGAGGGGAGGCGCGGCCGCCGCCCCTTCTTTCATCGCTGATGCCGTCAGCGGGCGGCATCTCCCCTCCACCGCGCGTTGCGCGGTCCCCCTCCCCACGATGTGGGGAGGATTGAGTTCATTGGAGAAAATAGGGGGATATCTCAAGTCTATCCCCCACCCCTCTGACCGCCCGTATCCTCATCACCGTCCCCGTCGCGGGGGAGGGCGTACGGATCCGGCCCGATACGGCGACGTGGGATGCGGAAATGCGGGACTGCCCGTGGACCGCGGCCGTTGCGACGGCGCGGACAAAACCACGGAATCCGGGGATCGTCGGTTGATCCCCGCCCGCCGGGCCTGGCCGTGAGGAACGGCGAGGGCGCCGGGAGGTAGAAGCCCCGGCGAGGCGAAAGCGAGCGGGAGGATAATGCCCATTGCGCTCAGCCCTCGAAGCCTCTCCGCGGCGGAGCGCGTCAGGCTTTCGTCGAAACACACACACACTACCCCCACGGTCCCGGACGGGAGCCGTGGCGCTCCGCCGTCCTCCCCAACCTGTTCGGGCCCCGCCCGCCCGGGCGGCGAAGCCGTGCCTTCATCAGTCCTCCCCGGAGCGAAGCGACGGGGAGGTGGCCTCGCGGAGCGAGGTCGGAGGGGACGGCGCGGGCTACCTGAACCAAGCACTGTGCACGGCGGCCAGTCCTCTGGCGCCCGCGCTACCCCTCCACCGCGCTCCGCAAGCGGGGAGGACTGAGTCCCCCCACCCCTTGCATTTTCGGTGCGATCGCCCTACATGCGCGCCTTCATCACGCACGCGGACGTTCGGCTGCTTCGGGGAGACATCCCGTTTTGGTCCGTTCCGGTCCCCAGGATTCTGGGGGTTTGTCCGCGGAGGCGATAACCGGAAAAAGGATACAAGAGGCCCATGGCTCTCCCCGATTACTCCATGCGTCAGCTGCTCGAAGCCGGCGCCCACTTCGGCCACCAGACCCACCGCTGGAACCCGAAGATGGACCGCTACATCTTCGGCTCGCGGTCGAACATTCACATCATCGACCTGTCGCAGTCGATCCCGCTGCTGCACCAGGCCCTCGTGAAGGTCCGCGAAGTCGCGGCCGCCGGCGGTCGCGTGCTGTTCGTCGGCACCAAGCGCCAGGCCTCTGATCCGGTGGCCGTGGCCGCCAAGCGCTGCGCCCAGTACTACGTCAATCACCGCTGGCTCGGCGGCACCCTGACCAACTGGCGCACCATCTCCGGCTCGATCGCCCGTCTGCGCGAGCTGGAAGGCATCGTCGACGGCGGCGAGACCGGCGGCCGCACCAAGAAGGAACTGCTGACCCTGACCCGCGAGCGCGACAAGCTCGAGCTCAGCCTGGGCGGCATCAAGAACATGGGCGGCATCCCCGACATCATGTTCGTGATCGACACCAACAAGGAAGCGATCGCGATCCTCGAGGCCCGCAAGCTGAACATCCCGGTCATCGCGATCCTCGACACCAACTGCGATCCGGACGGCATCACCTACCCGATCCCGGGCAACGATGACGCCGCCCGCGCCATCCAGCTGTACGTCGATCTGATCGCCGACTCGGTGCTGGACGGCATGGCCGCCGGCACCGTGGCCTCGGGCGTCGATATCGGCGCCTCGATCAACCCGGTCGAGCCGATGCTGGCCCGAGAGATGACGCCGGAGCCCGCTCCCGCCGCTGCCCCGGCCCCCGTTGAAGCCCCCGCTGCTGAACCGGAGGCCGCCGCGGCCCCCGAAGCGGCTCCGGCCGAACCCGAGGCCGAGCCCGAAGCGACGGCCCCCGCCGCCGCCGAGGAACCGGCCGCCAGCTGATGCTCCGCCCGCTGCGAGGCGGGCGTCAGCTTCACCAAACCTTCGCAGCCGGGCGGTAGAGCGCGTCCAGCAAAAGTGGCCACCGGTTTTGCGTCCGGACGCGCTCCACCTTAAGAGTGGCGCGCATCCCGGGCGGGAAACCGCAGGCACTTTCCCTGGATACGCGCTGGTCCGGCCGCATCCCTATATAAACCCTCCAAACGGGAGAGATGACATGGCGGAAATCACCGCTGCGCTGGTCAAGGACCTGCGCGAGAAGACCGGCGCTGGCATGATGGACTGCAAGAAGGCGCTGACCGAGAACGCCGGCGACATCGAGGCGGCCACCGACTGGCTGCGCACCAAGGGCCTGAGCCAGGCCGGCAAGAAGGCCGACCGCGTCGCCGCCGAAGGCGTTGTGGCCGTGGCCCTGCGCAATGACGGCAAGGGCATGACCGGCGCCGTCATCGAGCTGAACGCCGAAACCGACTTCGTCGGCCGCAACGAGACCTTCCAGGGCGTCGCCCGCAAGGTCGCGGCCGTCGCGCTGGACAACGGCGCCGACGTCGAGGCGGTTCGCGCGGCCAGGACCGCCGACGGTGAAGAGGTCCAGACCCTGGTCACCAACCTCATCGCCACCATCGGCGAGAACATGGCCGTGCGCCGCACCGCGAAGCTGACCGTGGCCGAAGGCTCGGTCTCGGCCTACGTGCACAACGCGGTCGCGCCGGAAGTCGGCAAGCTGGGCGTGCTCGTGGCTCTGGAAGGCGCCGCCGACCAGGCCGCGATGCAGGAACTCGGCCGCAAGATCGCCATGCATGTGGCGGCGACCAACCCGCTGTCGCTGTCGGCCGAGGATCTCGATCCGGCCGCCATCGAACGCGAACGCGCCGTGCTGGTCGAAAAGGCCAAGGAACAGGGCCGCCCCGAGAACATGATCGACAAGATCGTCGACGGGCAGATCTCCAAGTTCCAGCGGGAAGTCGTGCTGCTCGAGCAACCCTTCGTCATGAACCCGGACCAGACGATCAAGGCCCTGATCGCCGACAGCGGCAAGGCCCTGGGCGCCGAGATCAAGATGACCGGCTTCGTGCGCCTCGCCCTCGGCGAAGGCGTCGAAAAGAAGGAAAGCGACTTCGCCGCCGAAGTCGCTTCGATGACCGGCGGGAACTAATCCCGCCGTCTGACCGTCCAAATGGGGCGCGTCCGGTTCACGCCGGGCGCGCCCTTGGTCTATGTTCCTCCAGCTTTCCCGACTCGCGAGCACCCGCCGACCGATGAGCGCCATGCCCTACAAGAGAATCCTGCTGAAGGTCTCCGGCGAGGTCCTGATGGGCGACACGCCCTTCGGCATCGACATGGGCACGGTCGCGGCGGTCGCCGAGGACGTCAAACAGATCGCCGAGGCCGGCGTCGAGCTGTGCCTGGTGATCGGCGGCGGCAACATCTTCCGCGGCCTGGCCGGGGCCGCCAAGGGCATGGACCGGGCGAACGCCGACTACATGGGCATGCTGGCCACGG
>JAUSPV010000026.1 GCA_030652755.1 Caulobacter sp.
TGCTCCGCATGGTCCCCCTCTCCCAAGTGGGAGAGGATTGGTGGCAGGCGTTCATGCCTCCAGCTCCGAGAGTTGGGGTACGCCATCGGCATCCAGCGCCACGTCCTTCACCTCGACCGCCAGGGCCGTCGGCAGAGGGCCGTAGAGGTGAGGGAACAGGTCGCCGCCGCGTGACGGCTCCCACGTCAGGCCGGCGCCGAGCGCCGTGTCCTCGAAGCCGACGATCACCAGGTCGGCGATGCCGGAGAAGTACCGGCGGCCGGTCTCGGGCGCCTGGGCGGCGGTGGAGAAGTGAATGAAGCCGTCGGCCAGATCGACCGGCGAGCCCTCGAACAGGCCCGTCGCCTCGGCTTCGGACCATTCAGCGCGGGTCAGCAGCTTGTAGACGCGCGTCATTCGCCGCCGCCTCCGCCGTGGTCGGCGGCGTAGAACAGCCCGTCGTAGGCCGGGCGGCCGTAGTCGTCGATCGTGAAGGCCGCGACGGTCGAGGTCGGGAACTTGCTCTCGGCCCGTGCGACCAGCGCCGAGCCGGCGCCGCCCTGGCGCAGCAGGCCGAGGGTCAGATCGTGCAGGCCCGGATTGTGGCCGACGATCATCAGGGTGTCGCCCTGTTCGCCATGGGCCTCGACCTCGAACAGGATGCGTTCGGCGCTGGCGTGATAGAGCGGGCGCAGGGAGATGGATTTCGCGGCCGGAAAGGCGGCGGAGACCGCGGCCCAGGTCTGCTGGGTCCGCCGGGCGGCGGAGACCAGCGCCAGGTCGGGCGTCAGGCCTTCATCGGCCAGCAGCCGGCCCATGAGGGCGGCGTCGGCCAGCCCCCGTTCGGTGAGGCCGCGCTCGAAGTCGCCGCCGCTGTTGCTCCGCTCGGCCTTGCCGTGGCGCATGAGGATCAGTCGTTTCATTGGTCCTGTATTAGACGCGCCGCCGCTTCGCAGGAAGCCGCCGGTTGACAGCGACGGCCGGCAACGGTCCAAGGCCTTGCATGACCCTCACGGCGCAGACGCAGGCGATCCACGAGGATGGCGGAACCTGGACGTTCCCGCCCTCGCAGCCCCTTGTCCTCGACTCCGGCGCCCGCATCGACGGGCTGGAGATCGCCTGGCGCAGTTTCGGGACGCTGAACGCCGACAAATCCAACGCCGTCCTCATCTGCCACGCCCTGACGCTGGACCAGCATGTGGCCGGCAAGCATCCGGTCTCCGGCAAGCCCGGCTGGTGGACGCGCCTGGTCGGGCCCGGGCGTCCGCTCGATCCGGCGCGGCATTTCATCGTCTGCGCCAACGTCGTCGGCGGCTGCATGGGCAGCACCGGGCCGGCCAGCCTGAACCCCGCGACCGGCAAGCCCTGGGGGCTGTCCTTCCCCGTCATCACCATCGCCGACATGGTCCGCGCCCAGGCCATGCTGATCGAGGCCATGGGCATCGAGACGCTGCAGGCCGTGGTCGGCGGGTCCATGGGCGGCATGCAGGTGCTGCAGTGGGCGGTGTCCTATCCGGACCGGCTGTTCAGCGCTGTCTGCGTGGCGGCGGCCGCCCGCCACTCGGCCCAGAACATCGCCTTCCACGAGGTGGGGCGTCAGGCGATCATGGCCGACCCCGATTGGCGCGGCGGCGCCTACGCCCTGCACGGCTCCCGGCCGGAGAAGGGCCTGGCCGTCGCCCGCATGGCGGCGCACATCACCTATCTGTCCGAGGCCGCCCTGCAGCGGAAGTTCGGCCGCGAGCTGCAGCGCGACGGCCTGTCCTGGGGCTTCGACGCCGACTTCCAGGTCGAGAGCTACCTGCGGCACCAGGGGGCGACCTTCGTCGACCGCTTCGACGCCAACAGCTATCTCTACATCACCCGGGCCATGGACTACTTCGACCTGGCCGCCCCCTACGGCGGGGTGCTGGCCGAGGCGTTCCGCAAGGCGCGGGACGTGCGCTTCTGCGTGCTGTCGTTCACCTCCGACTGGCTCTATCCGACGCCCGAGAGCCGGCACATCGTGCGGGCCCTCAACGCCGCCGGCGCGCGGGCCAGCTTCGTGGAGATCGAGAGCGACAAGGGCCATGACGCCTTCCTGCTCGACGAGCCGGTGATGGACTCGGCGCTGGCCGGGTTCCTGGACGCGGTCGACGGCGCCCGGGGGCTGCGATGACCGTCGTGCGCGAGGATTTCCGCGAGATCCTGCGGCTGGTGCGGCCCGGCTCGCGGGTGCTCGACGTCGGCTGCGGCGGCGGCGAGCTGCTCGAGCTGCTGACCCGCGAGAAGAACATCGACGGCCGCGGCGTCGAGATCAGCGCGCAGGGCGTTTCCGCCTGCCTGGCGCGCGGCCTGGCGGTCATGCAGGGCGACGCCGACCGGGACCTGGAACAGTTCCCGACCGGGGCCTTCGACTACGCCATCCTGTCCCAGACCCTGCAGGCGACCCGCAATCCGCGGCAGGTGCTGGGCGAGCTGATGCGCATCGCCGACCGCGCGGTGGTCAGCTTCCCCAACTTCGGCCACTGGCGCGTGCGCTGGTCGCTGTTGCGCCGGGGCCGGATGCCGGAGACGCGGTCGCTGCCGGAGCCCTGGTGGTCGACGCCGAACATTCACCTCTGCACGCTGGCCGACTTCAACGCGCTGGTCGACGACCTCGACCTGCGGATCGAGGCCAGCGTGGCCCTGGCTGAGGGCCGACCCGCCCGGACCATCGATCCGACCCGGGAAATCGAAAACTGGCGGGCCGAGGCGGCGCTGTTCCTGCTGGGGCGCCGGGACGGGCCGATGGAACCGGAAGCGCCGCCGGGCGATCTCTTCGGCGGATGAAGATCAGGCTCGTCACCTACAACGTTCACCGCTGCGTCGGCACTGACCGCAAGCTCGACGTGGAACGGGTGGCCGAGGTGATCGCCGCCTGCAACGCCGACATCGTCGCCCTGCAGGAGCTGGACGTCGGTCGCCGCCGCACCGGCCATGTCGACCAGGCCCACCGGCTGGCCGAGCTGTTGCGGATGAAATCGCACTTTCATCCGGCGATGTACGTCGAGGAGGAGCGCTACGGCGACGCCATCCTCACCGCCCTGCCGGAGCGGCTGGTCAGGGCCGGCGCCTTGCCGGGCCTTCCCCGCCTGCGCGGGCTGGAGCCGCGGGGCGCGCTGTGGGTCGCGGTCGATATCGGCGGCGGCGTCGAGCTGCAGGTCATCAACACCCACCTGGGCCTCGTCCCCCGCGAGCAACAGGTGCAGGCGGCGGCGCTGATCGGCGACGACTGGATGGCGGCGGAGGCCTTCATCGCCCCGGCCGTGCTGCTGGGGGATTTCAACGCCAGCCCGTTCTCACGAACCTACCGCATGTTGACGTCGGTGATCCGCGACGCCCAGTCGGGCCTTGGCCGGCCGCCGACCGCGACCTTCCCGTCCGGCTTTCCGTTCATGCGGATCGATCATGTGTTCGTCGCCGGAGCCATCACCGTACGGGCGGTGGAGTCGCCCTACGACGCGCGCGCGCGGGTGGCGTCGGATCATCTTCCGCTGGTGGTGGACCTGGAGATCGAGCCGCCGGCAGGGGCGTGAACTCGTCGATCATCCCGACCTGTTCCCGCAGGCATTGCCGGCGCGCCCAGGGCCGCCAGGCGTCGCGCGGGGTGGTCGGATCGCCCAGGCTCCAGTCGCTGATGAAGCGCTCGACCCGGTCGAGCGGGCGGGGGGCGACCTTGCGCAGGCGGCGGTGCGAAGGGTCCAGCAGCGCGATGGCGCCGGCGAGGGACCCCGCCTGGGCCACAGCCGCCTCGACCTCCAGCAGGTTGCGGCCGACGTAGTGGCCGATCATCAGGTTGCGGAAGGTGGCGATGGTTATGCGCGTTTCCGACCCGGCTTCGCCCCGATCGGCCTCGATGGCCATGTCGCACTCGGTGTCCAGCCCCAGCGACCGGTTGTTCAGGTTCGCCGAGCCGATACGCAGGAAGATGTCGTCGGCGATGGTCACCTTGGAGTGGACGATGATCGGCTTGCCGGCCGTCGTGCGCGGGGTGTAGGCGCCGAACCGGCCGTGAACGTCGGCCGCGTTCAGCGCCTCGATGGCCGCCAGCCGCGCGCTGTCCATCGTCATGCGGTCGAAGAAGCTGGGACTGGTCTCCGGGCCGATACTGAGGATCTCCGGCCCGTCCGGCTCGGCCAGCCTGCGGCACAGGGCTTCGACGATGGTCGGGGCGGTCAGGTACTGGTTCTCGAGATAGAGGGTGTCCCGCGCCGCGGCGATGGTCGCCAGATGCAGGCGCAGGTTCTCGCGCACCAGGGTGTGGGTCTTCCAGTTGGGCTCGGTGCGGGCCAGGCCGACGGTCTCGCCGATCAGGTCGGGCGTCACGCCGCGCGGCCAGGGTGAGTCCTCCGAATAGTCCGGCGCCGGGACCTCCAGCCGGCCGCCGCCGGAGCGTTCCCACCGATCGGCGAACAGCTGGCCGCAGTCCTGGGCGATGGGGCCCTCCATCACTGTGGCGACGTCGTGCCGGGCGGGATAGCGGCGCAGGTTGGGCAACCGGCGGCGCGGATCGACGTCATCGTGGTTGCAGGTGTCCCAGCGGTCCGTCGACAGGTCGCCGCCGCTGACGAAGGCCAGCCGGCCATCGATGATCAGCACCTTCTGGTGATGGCAGGCGCTGTTGGGCAGGCTCTTGTCCAGCCGGTACTGCACCCGCGACCCCTTGAAGAAGGCGGCGGCCCGCTGCACGGCGAAACCCTGCGCCGCCGAGATGGCCGGCGGGATGTCCCAGCAGAGGATGCGCACGTCCAGGCCCGGGTTCAGCGCCGAGATGCGCCGCAGCAGCAGGCCAAGGCGATCGGCCGTTTCCGGCGAGCCGCTGCGCTCGATCTTGTCCGGCTGCATCCGGGTCAGGGCGTCGAAGGTCCAGGCCAGCAGCCAGATCGAACGCTTGGCGCCCAGCATCGACGCCTTCACGGCGGCGAAATAGTCGGCGCCGTCGACCAGGAACGCCAGGGCGTCCGCCCGGCTGGTCCTCCAGCAGGTGTCGCCGTCTCGAAGGATCGTGTCGCCCATGCCGCCCCTTGTAGCCGTGAACGCTTCAATGCGCGAAGGGGGCGGTGGGTTCACTCGAACGACGCGGCCGCTCGCCGGTCGCGCGATATCAAGGGATACGACCGCCGCCCGCGCTAAAGTTTCGCGCCGCGTGGCAAATCATGCTTGATCCAGCCCGCGACCATACAAATGGGGGGCTAGATGGCTGATCGTGCGGAAGATCCCGGCGCTGGACGCATGCGCGTCAGCTTGAGCGGGCGTAGCTGCGATGTGATGGCCGTCCGGCCCGAGAGCGCCGCCTTCTGGACCGCCGCCGAGAGTGGTCACTGGGAGGACGAAACCTTCCGCTTCATCGATGCGGTGACCCGGGAGCCGGGCGCGGTGCTGCTCGATGTCGGCGCCTGGATCGGGCCCGTGGCCCTCTATGCCAGCCCCCGCGTGGCGCGCGTGATCGCGCTCGAGCCGGATCCCGTGGCGCGCGGCGAACTGGCGGCCAATGTGGACGCCAATGCGCCGAACGTGGAAATCCTCAATGCCGCCATCGACAACACGCCGGGGGAACTGAAGCTCTATGCGGCGCAAGGGCTCGGCAACTCGGAAACCTCTTCGATCGGCCAGGGCGAGGCCATCGTCGTGCCGACCATCACCTTCGCCGATCTGGGCGCCAGGGCGGGCGAGGCCCGCACCGTGCTGAAGGTCGATATCGAGGGCCATGAGTACCGCGTGATGGATGCGCTGATCGATTTCGCCAGGTCCCGCCGGGCGAGCGTGCACCTGTCGCTGCATCCGCGCAGCTACTGGACCGATCTGCGCAAGAGCCAGGGCTTCTTCGGATCGCGCGCCGCGACGTTCGAGGCGACCTGGCGCGCGGTCGAGCGCCTGGGAGAAGTCGGTGACGTGGTGATGTCCGGCAGCCAGCGGCCGGCGACGCGCGGCGAAATCTCGCGCATGATCTGGAAGAAGCGTCCGAAGAACTTCGCCGTGGAAGTGCGCCGGCCGCGCTGAGCCTGGAGGGCAGGCGCCTGTCCCCGCCGTCTACCCCGCGATCGCCGCGGCCCCCGCCTCGCCGGTGCGGATGCGCAGGGCCTGTTCCAGGTCCATGACGAAGACCTTGCCGTCGCCGATCTTGCCGGTGTTGGCTGCCTTCTCGATGGCCTCGATCACGCGCTCCAGCAACTCGGCCTTGATGGCCACTTCAATCTTCACTTTGGGCAGAAAATCGACCACGTATTCCGCGCCGCGGTACAGCTCGGTGTGGCCCTTCTGGCGGCCGAAGCCCTTGACTTCGGTCACGGTGATGCCTTGCACGCCCATGCCGGAGAGTGCTTCACGCACTTCGTC
>JAUSPV010000149.1 GCA_030652755.1 Caulobacter sp.
GGGTGGGGCAAGCGGCGATCCTCACCTGACGTCGAAGGCGGCCACCCCTTGCCCCACCCTGGTCCGCTGCGCGGACCTGTCCCTCCCCACAAGGGGGAGGGAGGAGCGCATCACCGCTTCACCTGCCGCCCCATCGCTCCATATCGCACCGGACATCGCACGGAGCGCCCATGGACCAGCCGCACGACCGATCCGTCGCCGCGACCCGCACGACGGCCCTGGCGCTGATCGCCCAGTACGGCGACGACGCCGCGACCATCGCCGTGCTGCGGGCGGCGGAGCTGGCGGCGGTCGGGGATGTCGACGGCCTCGCCCAGTGGGACGAGATCATCGCCTTCATTCTGTTGCTGGAGGAGGACGGGCCGGGCGGCCTCGTCCACTGAGGTCACAGCTCGTCGAAGGGCGGCGGCAACCGACCGGCGTGGAACAGGATCACCGGGTTCTCGTCATAGTCGCCCAGGTCGGCGTCGGCGGTCGCCGAGAAGGCGACGACGCCCAGGCGCAGGGTCGACAGGCGCTCGGCCTTGCGGCGCGCTTCTTCAGCCGAGGTGCAGACCAGCGTCTGCTGGGCCTTGAGGGCCTGCCCCTTGCCGGCGATGAAGGCCTGGACGAGGTGAACCGTCTGCATGGCCACCGGGGCGGCTACTTCTGCTTCCCGATCTTCAGCGGCGTCAGGAACGACGGCGCGGCGGCGATGACCTTGGCCTTTTCGGCCTTCGGTTTGCGGGTTTCCTTGTTGGATTTCTTCTGGCCCTTGGCCATGGGGGACTTTCCGGAGCGAGGGCCAAGACACGCGGCGCGCGTCGGTTCGTCCCCTTCCCGGCCTGTCTGGCCGGATTCCGATGGCGGCAGGATACCACGTTCCGGGCCGCCGGACGCCACGATATCGCTCGGCTCAGAGCGCCTTGCCCATGATGGTCAGCGGCACCGGGACGCCGCCGCGATCATCGACGATTCGCTCGATCACGCCGTAGCCGCAGGCGGCGTAGAGCGGCTCGCCGCTCAGCGTGCCGGCCAGCTGGACGCGGCCAAAACCCTCGGCCCGGGCGGCCGCCTCGCACAGCGACAGGATCAGCCGCCCCACGCCGCGCCGCGCGAAGGCCGGGCTCGTGTACATGGCCCGCACCCGGGCCGCGTCGGTCGCCGGGTTCAGCAGGGCCGCGTCGCGCCCCGGACTGTGGTCGCCGCCGTACAGAGTCGCCCGCCGGCTCCAGCCGCCGCAGCCGGCGATCTGCGTGTCCTCCAGGACGACGAAATAGGTCCCGTCGGCGACCAGCTGGGTGTCGAGACCCATCAACTTCCGGCTGGCCGCGATCTGCGCCTCGTCCAGGAATCCGCGCTGCAGCTCGCCGATGGCGGCGTCCATCAGGGCGTTCAGGGCCGGCAGATCGGCGGGCGTCGCGAGGCGGTGAGTCAGGGCCATGACGCCGAGATTAGGGCGGGATCGGGCCGGAGGCGACATTCCGCCCCGGTTTCGGCGCCGATGTGCTATAGTGGTCACTTACCCCCGCGCTGAAGGCGCGCTCACCGTCGGCTCTCTTGCCCGGCCGGCGGGCAGATCGGAGATCCGATGATCGAGGAAGGCTTCGTGCGCATGTATGCGCATGACTTCGCCACACTGGCCGCCCGCGCCGAGACCGGCACGGACGTTGAAGCCCTGGTTCAGAAGCGTATCGGCGAAGCCCGCTCGCACGCCGCCATCATGGACGCCCGCAAGGGCGACGGCCACCTGCCCGCGGTCGCCGACCGCCTGGTGCTGGAAGCGGCCCGCGACGACGTGCGCATGATCCGCGCCGGGGAAGACATCCCGGGCGCCCTGGCCCGCCGCCGGGCGTTCCTGAACCGGATCGTCGACATCCTGCGCGCGCCCACCGCGCCGGCCAAGGTCACCATGGCTGTGCGGGCCTGACGGCTCGCTAGAAGGCCGCGCTGATCCCGCCCACGATGACCCCTTCCGCGCCCGGACCGTCGGAGTCGGCCCAGTTCAGGCTGACCGTCACCTTGCCGAACGTCCTGGCCGCGCCGACCGACCAGTCGAGCTTGCCGTCGGCGAAGGCGCCGTCTTCATAGCCGAAGCTGGCGTTGAGGCTGACCGGCCAGTGCTCGGGCGCATAGTCCGCCGCCAGGTTGAAGTAGCGGTTCTCCTCGGCGACGTTGTCCTGCTCGGGCACGTACTGGAAGCTGGCCGTGCCGGTGAAGGCGCCCCAGGTCTTCGCCGCCGAGACCGGGATCTCCCAGTAGTCGACATCGACGCCGTCCGGGTAGGTGTAGCGGATGACGCCGACGTTCCAGTCCAGTCCACCGGCGCTGAACGCCACGCCCGCCGACAGGTCGATCTCGATGTCCGCCCCGGCGTAGTCGGCGATGTTTGATCCCCAGACGCCCAGATAGACGCCGTGCGGCAGGTTGAGCGTCAGCCCGCCCTGCAGCGCCGGATCCTCGTCGCTGAGCGAATAGCCGCGATAGCGATAGTCGGAAACCACGCCGATCTCGCCTTCGAGGCTGATGGCGGATGTCTCTTCAGCCAGGACCGGCGTCGCCAGGGCGAGACTCGCGACGGCGGCAAGGGTCAGGATGTGGCGGTTCATGGACGTCCCCTCTTTGTTAAGGGAAGTCTCGCCGCCTTTGGTTAACGGGGCGCAACCCGGGCCGGGGTGCGACAGCCGGGCGCAGGCGCCCTTCAGGCGCCGTTATCCTCTCCCGCGCAGGATGCTAGGTCTGCTTTCGGGGGACACCATGTCCGTCACAGAGTCATCATCGACCCGGGCCCGCCTGCGACGCACCCTGTTCCTGGGCGTGCTGGTCGCCGTGCTCCTGCTCGCCGGCGCCCTCGGCACCATGGTCTGGTGGGCCCGGGCGGTGGATGACCTGACGGCCCGCGAGGAACAGGCGCTCGTCTCGCGCACCATCGACCGCCGTCTCGAGCAGATGAGCGAGGCCGTCACCTCGGCGACCATCTGGGACGACGCCTGGATCAACACCTCTCCGCGGCTGAACATGGCGTGGATCGACACCAATTTCGGCCAGTACTACGCCGAGTACATGGGCCACGATCGCACGGTGGTCTTCGATGGCGCCGGCGCCCTGGGCTACGCCTCGTCGGCCGGAGAGCTCCTGCCCGTGGAGACCGCGGCGGGCTTCGCCAATGCGGTCGCACCCCTCCTCGCCGAAGTGCGTGGCGCCGAGACCGGCCGGACCGCCACCTTCGGCTTCGCCGGCAACGTGACGCGGACCCGGCTGGTCTCCGCCGACGACGCCATCTGGCTGGTCGCCGCCTCGACCGTCACGCCGGAGAACGACCTGAGATCCACGGCCAGCGCGGCGCCGGTTGTGGTCTCCGCCCGCGAGGTCGGGAGCGAGTTCCTGGCCGGACTGCACAAGGATCTCGGCGTCATCTCGCCCCGCCTCCTGGCCGCCGACGAAGCCGCCGACGGCCCCGTTGTCGCCCTGCGGGACGGCGCCGGCCGCACCCTCGGCCGCCTGACCTGGACGCCGGCGCAGCCGGGCGTGGAGGTGATCCGGCAGGTGGCGCCGGCTTTCGGCGTGCTGCTGCTGGCGGTGTTCGTCGCCTGTATCGTGCTGTTCGTGAGCGTGGCGCGGGGCTTTGGGGCTCTGGCCGCCAATGACGCGCGGCTGGCGCTCACCCTGGAAGATCTTACAAGGGCCCGCGACCGGGCCGAGGCCGCCAGCGTGGCCAAGTCACAGTTCCTCGCCAACATCAGCCACGAGATCCGCACCCCGATGAACGGCGTGCTGGGCATGGCCCAGATCATGGCCCGCGGCGACCTGGGCGATGACCAGCGCGAGCGGCTGCAGATCATCCGCGAGTCGGGCGAAGCGCTGCTGCGTCTCCTCAACGACGTCCTGGACCTCGCCAAGATCGAGGCCGGCAAGCTCGAGATCAGCCGGCAGGACGTCGCCCTGCCCGCCGCCATCGCCGCCGTCTGCGACTCCTTCCGCGCCGTCGCCTCCGAGAAGGGCCTGGCGTTCGGCGTCCTGGTCGAGCCGGACGCGGTCGGACTCTGGAAACTGGATGCGATGCGGATCTCCCAGGTGCTGGGCAACCTTCTGTCCAACGCCATCAAGTTCACCGCCGAGGGGCACGTCTCGACCCGTGTCTGGCGCAGCGAACGGGGCCTTGAGTTCGCGGTCATGGACACCGGTCCGGGCATTCCGCAGGACCGGTTGGCCGAGCTGTTCGGGAAGTTCAACCAGCTCGACGCCTCGACCACCCGGCAATTCGGCGGCACGGGGCTGGGTCTGGCCATCTGCCGCGAGCTGGTCGAGCTGATGGACGGCGAACTTGCCGTCGACAGCCGCGTTGGCCACGGCAGCTGGTTCACCTTCTGGCTCCCGGCCGAACCGGGCCGCGCTCTCGAAAGCGCCCGCGTCGCCGCCTGAGCGACTCCGGGCTGGACCCCCCGCCTCCCAGCTTGCAGGATCGTCCCGACAACAAGAGGGAGCGACGATGCGCAGGGTGATGCTCGCAGGACTGGGTTTCGTGGCGAGCCTGGTAATGGCCGGACCCACGCTGGCGCAGACCGCGCCGACCAGGGTCGACTATGGCAAGGGCGAGGCCTGGCTGTGCCTGCCGGGCCGCACCGACGCCTGCGCCCAGCCGCTGGACGCCACCATCGTGAAGGCCGACGGGTCGCTGACCCTCGAGCCCTTCAAGGCCGCCGTCGATCCCGGTGTCGACTGCTTCTACGTCTATCCGACCGTGTCGAACGACCAGACCGGCAACAGCGACATGACGGCCAACGACGAGGAACGCTTCGTCATCGCCGCCCAGTTCGCGCGCTTCGGCTCAGTCTGCCGCACCTTCGCGCCGCTCTACCGGCAGGTCACGGTGACCGCCCTTCGCGGCTTCATGACCGGCAAGCCGATCCCCGCCGACCGGGAAATGGCCTATGCCGACGTGAAGGACGCCTGGACCTGGTACCTGACCCACGAGAACAAGGGCCGGGGCGTCATCCTGATCGGTCACAGCCAAGGCTCGGGCGTCCTGCAGCGGCTGGTCAAGGAAGAGATCGACGGCAAGCCGGCCGGTCAACTGATGGTCAGCGCCATGCTGATCGGGACCAACGTGCCGGTTCTCGACGGCAGGTTCGGCGGCATCCCGCTCTGCGCCGCCGACGACCAGACCGGCTGCCTGATCTCCTACGTTTCCTTCCGTGACACCGTCCCGCCGCCCGCCACCAGCCGCTTCGGCGTCGTCGCCGAATCCGGCGCGGTCGCGGCCTGCGCCAACCCGGCCGCGCTCGGCGGCGGCAAGGCCGTGCTGTCGAACTACCTCTGGGCCACGCCCCGCGGCGGCAGCGACGGCGGGGTCGCCGGGGCCTGGGTCCCGGGCAAGACGATCGACACCGCCTGGGTCTCCGCGCCCGGCCTGCTGTCGGGGCAGTGCATCCAGGCCGGCGGCTTCAGCTACCTTTCGGTCACGGTGAACGCCGATCCCGCCGACCCGCGCACCGACGACATCTCCGGCGACGTGGTGGCGGACGGCAAGGTCGACGCCAACTGGGGCCTGCACCTGATCGACGTGAACCTCGCCCAGGGCGACCTGGTCCGCATCGCGGCGGCGCAGGCTAAGGCCTGGAAGAAGTAGACCGCTGTCGAGTTCGCCTTCCATGACGCCGCGTCGTCGCGCTAGAACCCTTGGGCGATGAGCAAGCCCGAGAGTCCCACCGAACCGTTCAAGCGCGCCCTGGCCCACGCCGCGCGCTCCCTGGCCGAGACGCCGGACCTGGAGGTCGTGTTCTCCGGGGACGGGCCGTCGCTGTCGGGCAACCGGGCGGTGCTGCCGCATCCGCCGCGCGACCTGAACAGCAAGGAGGCCTCGCGCATGCGGGGCCTGGCCGACCAGATGGCGCTGCGGTACGCCCACCACGACGCGGCGACCTACGCCAGGGGGCGTCCCGGCTCGCCCGAGGGCCAGGCGATCTACGAAGCGGTCGAGCAGGCGCGGATCGAGGCCATCGGCGCCAACGCCCTGGGCGGCGTGCGCGCCAACCTGACCACGGTCCTGGAGCAGTCCATCGAGCGCAAGGGCCTGGTCCGGATGACGGACAAGGCCAGCATCCCGATGGCCGACGTGCTGTCGCTGATGGTCCGCGAACGGCTCACCGGCGACACGCCGCCGGACGGCGCGAAGGCGGCCGTCGATCTGTTCCGCGCGGATATCGAAGCGAGGGCCGGCGCCGATCTGGACCGGCTGTCGACCGACATCCACGACCAGGCGGCCTTCCAGAAGACCGTCCGCACCATCCTGCGCGATCTGGACCTGGGCGACGCAGAGCTCGACGCCCAGGAGAGCAACGAGGACCAGGGCGAGGACGAAGAGCAGCAGTCGGAGTCAGAGAGCGACGACGGCGACGGCGAAGGCCAGTCGCCCGAAGGCGCGTCCATGGACGAGATGGACAGCGACGACCAGCAGGCCCAGGACGGCGAGCAGCAGCAGGTCGAGGCCGAGGACGACGACAACGCCGAGATGTCCGACGAGGCGCCCGAGATGGGCGACGGGGCAAAGCCGGCTCGCCCCGAGATCAAGGACAACAACCAGCCCGAGCCGCCCTACAAGGTCTTCACCACCGCCCATGACGAGATCGTCGGGGCCGAGGACCTGTGCGACGCCGAGGAACTGACCCGGCTGCGCGCCTACCTCGACCAGCAGCTGGCCAGCCTGTCGAGCGTGGTTTCGCGCCTGGCCAACAAGCTGCAGCGCCGGCTGATGGCGCAGCAGAACCGCTCCTGGTCCTTCGACCTCGAGGAGGGCGTGCTCGACGTCGCCCGCCTGACCCGGGTGATTGTCGATCCGACCGCGCCCCTGTCGTTCAAGATGGAGCAGGACACCGAGTTCCGCGACACGGTGGTCACCATCCTGATCGACAACTCCGGCTCGATGCGCGGCCGGCCGATCATGGTCGCCGCCGTCTGCGCCGACATCCTGGCCCGCACGCTGGAGCGCTGCGCGGTCAAGACCGAGATCCTCGGCTTCACCACCCGCGCCTGGAAGGGCGGCCTGTCCCGCGACGAGTGGATCAAGGCCGGCAAGCCCGCCTCGCCCGGTCGCCTGAACGACCTGCGCCACATCATCTACAAGGGCGCGGACGCGCCATGGCGGCGGGCCCGGCGCAACCTGGGCCTGATGATGCGCGAAGGGCTGCTGAAGGAGAACATCGACGGCGAGGCCCTGATGTGGGCTCACCAGCGGCTGATCAATCGCCCCGAACAGCGGCGCATCCTGATGGTCATCAGCGACGGCGCGCCGGTCGACGACTCCACCCTGTCGGTGAACAGCGGCCACTATCTGGAGCGCCACCTGCGCCATGTGATCGGCGAGATCGAGGGCAAGAGCCCGGTCGAACTGCTGGCCATCGGCATCGGCCACGACGTGACCCGCTACTACAAGAAGGCGGTGACCATCGTGGACGTCGAGCAGCTGGGCGGGGTGCTGGTCGAGCAGCTCGCCGCGCTGTTCGAGGAGGAGCCCAAGCGGGTGGCGGCCAATCGCGGCCTGCTGGCCCCGCCGCCGGTGACCCAGCCGCCGCCGCTGAAGACGACGACCTTCAAGCAGGTCGCCGAGGCGCTGACATGATCGGTGCGGCCCGGCGTCTGCTGACCTGGGCCGCGCCGATGCTGTTGGCCGGCTGCGTCAGCGCCAGCGTGGAGCTCCCCCCGGCGCCGGTCGCCTGGGGCCCGTCCATCGCCGTCGAAACCGCGCCGGTCCCGCTGGATCCTTCGGACCCGGCAGCGACCGCCGTCGGCGATTTCCGCTACGCCGGCGGCATCGCCATCACCAGCACGGCGACAAGCCGGCTGCATGGCCTGTCCGATCTCGTCCTGACCTCCGACAGCCGGATCGCCAGCGTCTCCGACGACGGAGCCGACCTGTTCACGGCGACGATGAGGTTCGACGCCACCGGCCGCCTCGCGGGCCTGGCCGGCGTCGCCCTCAGGCCGCTGACCGAGGCGGACGGCGGGCCGTTCACCAACAAGTCTCGCAGTGACGCGGAAGGCCTGTCTTTCCTGTCCAACGGCGACATGCTGGTCAGTTTCGAGCGAGACCACCGCATCTGGCGCTATCCCGCCTCCGGCGATCCCAGGCCGGTTCCTGTTCCGATGCCGCCTGTCCCGATGGCGTCGAACGACGGCATGGAGGGGCTCGCCGCTGCGGCCGACAACAGCGGCTACTGGGTCGGCGTCGAGCCGGGAAGCATCTGGTTCTGTCGCCTGGAGCTCAGCTGCGACCCGGTCGAAGGCCTGCCTGTCCCCCCGGTTGGCTATCGCCTGTCCGGCCTGACCACAGGCCCTGACGGGGAGTTGGTGATCCTGCACCACAGTTTTATCCCCGCCATCGGATCGCGGATTATCCTCACGGTCGTGAGAAGCCCCCGGGAGGGAAAGACGGTGATCGGACGCCTGGCCATGGGCCCCTCGACGACGGTCGACAACTTCGAAGGCGTGGCCGTCGCCCCGCAGGCGAACGGCGACTGGCGGCTCTTCCTGCTGTCGGACGACAACTTCAACCCGAGCCAGCGCACCTTGCTGCTGGCCTTGGACTGGACGCCGCCGCAATGATCGCCGCCTCGGTCAGCGACTACCGCGAGCTGGCCCGGCGGCGCCTGCCCCGGCTGCTGTTCGACTACATCGACGGCGGCTCCTACGCCGAGGCGACGCTGCGGCGGAACGTCGAGGACTTCGAGGACCTGGCCCTGCGCCAGCGCGTGCTGCGCGACGTCTCGACGATCAGCCTGTCGACCGAGCTGTTCGGGCAGGCCTTCTCGATGCCGGTGATGCTGGCGCCGGTGGGCATGGCGGGCATGTACGCGCGGCGGGGCGAGGTGCAGGCGGCCAGGGCCGCAAAGGCGGCGGGCGTGCCCTTCTGCCTGTCCACCGTCGGTGTGTGCGACCTGGACGAAGTGACCACGGGCGCCGGCGTCGCGCCCTGGTTCCAGCTCTACATGATCCGCGACCGGGGCTACATGGCGGAGCTGCTGGCCCGCGCGAAGGGCCTTGGCTGCCCGGCGCTGGTGTTCACCGTCGACCTTCCCGTGCCGGGCGCGCGCTATCGTGACATGCGCACGGGCCTGTTCGGCGGCGCCCCGTCCCTGACCGGCGGCCTGAAACGGGCCCTGGACGGGATCACCCACCCCCACTGGCTGCTGGACGTGCAGATGGGTGGCAAGCCGCATGTGTTCGGCAACCTGGCGGCCGCGATTCCCGAGGCGAAGGGCATGGCCGAGTTCTGGCCCTGGGTGACCAGGAACTTCGACCCGAGCCTGACCTGGAAGGATCTGGACTGGATCCGCACCCACTGGGACGGGCCAATCATCATCAAGGGGATTCTCGATCCGGAAGACGCCCGCGAGGCGGTGAAGGTCGGGGCGGACGGCATCATCGTCTCCAACCACGGGGGGCGGCAGCTGGACGGCGTGCTCTCAGGCGTCCGGGCCCTGCCCCCCATCGCCGACGCGGTGGGCGATGACCTGACCATCCTGATGGACGGCGGCGTCCGCTCGGGGCTGGATGTGGTCAAGGCGCTGGCCCTGGGCGCCAAGGCCTGTCTGGTCGGCCGTCCCTGGGCCTGGGCGCTGGGCGCGCGCGGAGAAGCGGGCGTCGCGCACGTGCTGCAGATTCTGCGTCAGGAAATGACCATGGCCATGGCGCTGACCGGCTGCACCGACGTCCGGCAGGCGGACCGGAGCCTGCTGGTCGCCTGAATGCTGCGCTGCATCACAGAACAGTGCAATGCAACATAATCGTTGATTACCTGAAAAATCCCGCTAGATTTCGACTCGATGGCGCCAGACGGACAACGAGCCGCGACCATCAGGGGAAGCGTGCCGGAAGTGGTTGAAACCCAACCCTTTCGGGAGTGCTTGTTATGACCAACTTCAAGAAGACCCTCGTGGCCGTCCTGGCCGCCGCCGCCGCTGGCGCCGCCGGTTTCGCCGGCGCCGCCGAGATTCGCGTGCCCGTCGCCGGCAAGTCGACCGAGCAACTGCACGCTGACATCGTCAAGGCCGCCGCCAGCGCCTGCTGGTCGGACCTCCGGGGCGAGCCGCTGGCCGGCTACATCTATCCGGAATGCGTGCGTCGCAGCGTGGCCCGCGCCGTCGCCCAGGTCGGCAACACCGAACTTGCCTCCTACGCGGCCCGCACGCCGACCACGCTCAGCTACGCCGCCCGCTAGCGCGGCGCGCATCGCTGGAAACGAAGAAGGCCCGCGGGATCATCCCGCGGGCCTGATTTCGTACCGGGCGTCCGGTGAAGGCGCGGCTCAGGCCGCCGCCTTCTCCGCCAGCTTCGCCTTGACCTGGCGCTTGATCTTCAGGGCGCGCGGCGACAGGGCCTCGTCCTTGGCGCCGACCAGGAACACGTCCAGGCCGCCCCGGAAGTCGAGGGTGCGCAGGGCGGCGTTGGTGATCCGCAGCCTGAACGACTGTCCCAGCGCATCCGACTGGAGCGTGGCGGGCGACAGCGCGGGCAGGAAGCGGCGCTTCGTCTTGATATTGGAGTGGCTCACGTTGTGACCGACCATCGGTCCAACACCAGTGAGTTCGCAGCGGCGCGACATGGAAGCGACCTTCGCATAAAGAAATCGGACACGGGAAAGCAGGGCTTCCACGCGAGAGGGGGCGGTATAGGCAGAGAGTCTCCGGGCGTCAAGTTTGGAGTCGCTCAGCCCTGCTCCGCCAAGGCCTCGGCCGCCCAGCGTTCGGCGAAGCCGTGCAGCGGCAGGAAGGAGTCCAGCAGTTCCCGCCCCAGCGGCGTCAGGGCGTAGCCATGCCGATGCTCCAGCGCGATCAGGCCCGCCGCCCGCAATTCCGACAGTCGTGACTGCAGCACCGTCGGCGAGACGTCGTCGCAGGCCTCGCGCAGCTGGCGGGAGGTCAGCCAGCCGTCGCGCAGCTCCCAGATCACCCGCAACGCCCAGCGACGTCCCAGCAGGTCGAGCAACGCCATGATCGGCCTGCCGGTGCGCGATCCGCGCACGGTCCGCCTCGGCCGGGGCTCAACCATGCTTGACTCCGCTATTATTTCCGTAGCATAAATTCGCTACGGAAATCGTAACAAGGAGACGAGCCCGTGCCAAGGATCACGCCGCTGACCGCGCCCTACAAGGATGACGTCCAGAAGAGCTTCGACGCCATCATGCCGCCCGGCGCCGACCCGCTGGTCCTGTTCCGGACCCTGGCGACCAGCGACCGCCACTGGCGCAAGTTCCGCGCAGGGTCACTCCTTGATCGTGGGCCCCTGTCTCTGCGCGAGCGCGAGATCGTCATCAACCGCACCTGCGCCCGGGCCGGGTGTGAGTATGAGTGGGGCGTGCACGTCACCGCCTTCGCCGGCGGGGCGCGTCTCACGGAGGAGCAAGTCGTCGCCACGGTGCATGGAGAAGCCGACGCGCCTTGCTGGACCGCGGCCGAGCAGGCGCTGGTGGCGACCGCGGATGCTCTACATACGAGGGCGAGGCTGTCGGACGCCGAGTGGTCACGACTGCGCGAACACTTCGACGAAACCCAAGCCATGGAGGTTCTGCTGCTCTGCGGCTTCTACCGGACCGTGGCCTATGTCGCGGGCGGACTGGACCTGCCGCTCGAGCCCGGCGCCGCCCGTTTTCCGGCTTGTGAACGGAACGCTCGTATGGTTAATCCATATTAATATACAATAGCTTGTGGCGAACATCTGAGGAACCGGGCGAGATCGCCGATTCGGTCCCGATTCGTTTCCGCCCTGTACCGCCGGCCGTTAACCCCCGTATGGCGCAGCCATCGCCGGGTCTGGCGGCGCTGAACCGGCAGCCCACCACCCGAACGCGGCAAGCACGAAGCCGTTGCCGCTGACGAGCATTGCGGTTGTGGTTAATCCGCCTTTTGATACAATATGTTGCGGTGAACAAATGCCGAATCGGACGAAGTCGCCGATTCGGTCCCGATTCGTTTCGCGCCTGTTCACGCTGCTCGTCGCGGCCGTTAACCCGACCTCCCCTCTGCGTTGACGGCGACCGGCCTGGCGGCCACATCTTCCCCACCAGCGGCGCCGGACCTGTCCCGCCCGCCATGTTGTCGGAGGGCCGTCATGCCCCGCATCGTCGTCCTGATCCTCGCCGCCCTCAGCCTGCTGACGGTCTCCGCCGCCCAGGCGCGGGAGGACGGCTTCCTGATGTTCGGCGGGCCGATCCACGCTGTTCTCGACCTAGGCGATCCCGCCCCGGAGGCCCTTGTCGTGAGAGACGGCAAGGTCGCCTTCGTCGGCCGCCTGACCGAGGCGCGAAGGCTGGCCCAAGGCCTGCCGGAGATCGATCTGAAGGGCGCCGCCGCCTATCCTGGCTTCATCGATTCCCACGTGCACCTGACCGGCGTCGGCCTGCGCGAGATGACGCTGAACCTGGACCAGGTCGCCTCGGTCGCCGAGCTGGTCGCCGTGGTGAAGGCCCGGGACGCCGCCCATCCCGGCGCGGAGCCGCTGACAGGACGCGGCTGGATCGAGACCCACTGGCCGGAGAAGCGCTTCCCGACCCGCGCCGATCTGGACGCTGTGTCCGCCATCCGGCCCATCGTGCTTGCCCGGGCCGACGGCCATGCGCTGGTGCTCAACAGCGCCGCCCTGACGCTGGCCGGAATCACGAAAGACACACCCGACCCCGCCGGCGGCCGCATCGAACGCGACGCCTCGGGCGAAGCCACCGGCATGCTGATCGACACCGCCCAGAACCTGATCGGGGCGAAGCTGCCCTCGATTTCGTGGGAGACGCGCAAGGAGGCCCTGGCCCGAGCCACGGCCCTCTACGCCGCCCGGGGCTGGGCGCGCGGCGTCAACATGAGCACGAGCGCCGAGGACGTGAAGGCGCTGTTCGAGCTGGCCGCCGAGGGCCGCCTGCCGATCCGCGTCGATGTCTTCATGACGCCCGAGGACTCGGCGGAGGTCCTCAAGCGGGGGCCCTACCAGGACCCCACCGGCCTGGTCCGGGTGCGCGGCGTGAAGCTCTACATGGACGGCGCGCTCGGCTCGCGCGGCGCGGCGCTGAAGGCGCCCTACAGCGACCGGCCGGACACCAGCGGACTGGTGATCGCCGAGCACGACGCGACGCTGGCGCTGATGAAGCGCGCGCTTGAAGCTCGCGCCCAGATTGCGTTCCACGCCATCGGGGATCGAGGCAATCGCCTTGTGTTGGACTGGATGGTCGAGGCCTTCCGCACCAACGGCCCGGGCGCGGCCGAGACGGTCTGGCGGGTCGAGCACGCCCAGATCATCGATCCGGACGACATCGCCTGGTTTCGCAAGAGCGGCGTTGTCGCCTCGATGCAGCCCTCCCACGCCATCGGCGACCTTTACTTCGCGCCGGCCCGGCTGGGCGACCGGCGGCTCGACGGCGCCTATGCCTGGAAGACGCTCCTGGACGAGGGCGTCGTGGTCGCGGGCGGCACGGACGCCCCGGTCGAGGTCGGCGATCCGCGCATCGAATTCTACGCCGCCGCCATTCGCAAGGACCTTCAGGGACGTGCAGGCACTGACTGGCGCCCGGAGGAGGCCCTGCCCCGCGAGGAGGCGCTTTACCTGTTCACCGGCGCCGGAGCCTACGCGGTGATGGACAAGACGGCCGGTGCGCTGAAGCCTGAAGCGGCCGCCGACTTCACCGTCTTCTCGGCCGACATCCTCACCATCCCCGACGCCGACATCCTGACCGTGAAGCCGCTGCTGACCATCGTCGGCGGAAAGATCGTCCACGACGGACGGTAACGCCGCACCGCCCTTGTCGCACCGCCCCGACTCCCCCACCTTTTCAGCATGAGCGACCGATCCACAGGCCGGGCGGAGCACAGGCTGGTGGCGGTGCTGGGCCCCACCAACACCGGCAAGACCCATCTGGCGGTCGAGCGGATGCTGGGCCATCACAGCGGCATGATCGGCCTGCCGCTGCGGCTGCTGGCCCGCGAGATCTACGACCGGGTGGTCAAGCTCAAGGGCGTGCGCGAGGTGGCGCTGATCACCGGCGAGGAGAAGATCGTCCCGCCGCGCGCCAACTACTTCGTCTGCACGGTCGAGGCGATGCCGTTGGGCCGCGAGGTCGACTTCCTGGCCATCGACGAGATCCAGCTCTGCGCCGATCCCGAACGCGGCCACGTCTTCACCCATCGCCTGCTGCATGCCCGCGGCAAGTCCGAGACCATGCTGCTGGGCGCCGGAACCATGGCGCCGCTGATCCGCCGCCTGCTGCCCCGGGCGGAGATCGTCAGCCGGGAGCGGTTCTCGTCCCTGCGCTACACCGGCAGCAAGAAGCTGACGCGCCTGCCCCGGCGCACCGCCATCGTCGCCTTCAGCGCCGACGACGTCTACGCCATCGCCGAGCTGATCCGCCGCCAGCGCGGCGGGGCGGCGGTGGTCATGGGCAGCCTCAGCCCCCGCACCCGCAACGCCCAGGTCGCCCTCTACCAGTCGGGCGAAGTCGACTTCCTGGTGGCGACCGACGCCATCGGCATGGGCCTGAACATGGACGTCGACCATGTCGCCTTCGCCGGGCTGCGCAAGTTCGACGGACGCAAGACGCGCTACCTCCATCCGCAGGAGATCGGCCAGATCGCCGGCCGCGCCGGCCGCCACATCCGCGACGGGACGTTCGGAGTCACCGGCGAGGCCGAGGAGATGGACGAGGATCTGGTCGCCGCCGTCGAGACCCACGAGTTCCAGCCCGTGCCGAGCGCCGAGTGGCGCAACCACCGCCTGGACTTCACCAACCTGCCGACGCTGATCCGCTCGCTCGACGCCACGCCGCCCCGCGACGGTCTGATGCTGTCGGCCGAGGCCATCGACGAGAAGGCCCTAAAGCGAATGGCCGAGGACGAAGACGTCGTCCACCGCGTCCGCGACCGGGTAGCGCTGGAACGCCTGTGGGAGGTCTGCCAGACGCCGGACTTCCGCAAACAGACGCCAGACGAGCACCTGCGGCTGGTCCGCGCCCTGTTCGACGCCCTGACCACCGGTCGCCGCCGGGTGCCCAACGACTGGATGGCTGCACAGTTCAGCGGCCTGGACCGCACCGAGGGCGAGATCGACACCCTGGCCACGCGGCTGGCCGGGGTGCGGACCCTGACCTACATCGCCAACCGCCCCAACTGGCTGCACGACCCGGCCCACTGGCAAGGCGTCACCCGCGCGCTGGAGGACCGGCTCAGCGACGCGCTGCACGAAAAGCTGATGGCACGGTTCATCGACCGCCGGACCAGCGCCCTGATGCGGCAGCTCGGCGAGCGCGGCGAGCTGCTGGCCGGCGTCGGCGAAGACGGCGCGGTGACCGTGGAGGGCCACTTCGTCGGCCGTCTCAACGGCCTGGCCTTCGAGGCGCCCAAAGCGGCCACGTCGCTGGAGGAGAAGGCCCTGCGCGGCGCCGCCCAGCGGGCCGTGGCGCCCGAGGTGGCCCGCAGGCTCGGCCGACTGGCCGCCGAGCCGGACGAGGCCTTCACCCTGACCCCGAACGGCGCCCTGCTCTGGCGCGGCGGCGCGGCCGGCGTCCTGGCGGCCGGCGGCAAGGTGCGGCTGATCGGCGAGCTGGGCCCGGAGACGGCCCGCGAACGGGCCCGCCAGCGGCTGCAGGCCTTCCTCGCCGCCGAGCGCGAGCGCCGCCTCGCCCCGCTGGCCCGCCTCGAACGCGCCATGGCCGAGGGTCGCCTCAAGGGCCTGCCTCGCGGCATCGGCCACCGGCTGGTCGAGGCCGGCGGCGTCATCGACAAGCGTCCGGTCGAGGCCGACCTCAAGGCGCTCAGCCAGAGCGAGCGCCGCTCCCTGCGTGAACTGGGCGTCCGCATCGGCGCCTTCAGCGTCTTCCTGCCCGCCCTGCTCGGGGAAGAGGCCCTGGCCTTCGCCCAGGCGGTCGGCGGCGGCGACTGGAAGGGCCCGGCCGACGGCGTTTCGAAACTGCCCGCGCCGGCCCCCTCGCCCCGCGTCCTGTCAGCGCGCGGCCTGCGCGCGGTCGGCGGGCTCGTCATCCCCGTGCTGCAGCTGGAGCGGCTCGACGAGCTGCTGCGCGCCGGCTTCAAGCCCGGCGTCGGCACGATCCTGTCCGACGACGCCCGGGAAGGCCTGGGCTGGAGCGCGCAGGAGGCCGAGACGATCCTGCGGGCGCTCGGCTACACCCCGACCGGCCGCGCTCGTCCCCTCGCCTGGCGCCGTCGTGGCGAGACGACCAGGCCTGAGGCGGTCAAGCCGGCGGCCGCCGGTTCGCCCTTCGCCGCCCTGGCCGGACTGCAGGTTGCGGCGCCCGCCGCGCCCGAACGCCGCCGCAAATCCCGCCGGCGCAAGGTCGCCCGTCCATGACGGACGCGGGCTCCTGCCGGGCGGATGTCTGGCTGTGGCGGGCGCGGTTCTTCAAGACCCGCTCGATGGCGTCGCGCTTTGTCGAGGAGGGCCGGCTGCGGCTGACCCGGGCCGGATCTGAGGGCCGGATAGACAAGGCCTCGCGTGGCCTGAAGGTCGGCGACGAACTGGTCTTCGCCCTCGGGGGCCGGCTGGTGGCGGTCAGGGTCGAGGCGTTCGGCGAGCGACGCGGCCCGCCGGCGGAGGCCAGGGCGCTCTATGCGCCGACACCGGGACCTGAAACGACCCCGCCCCAGACGGGCATTTAAGTTTTTCTGTCATGGACAGGAGACCTCGCCGCATTGACAAGGTGGCCCCCGCCTTCGAAAAGGCGCGCGCAGCAATCGCCAGGACAGCTCCGTTCCCCGATGACCTACATCGTCACCGACGCGTGCATTAAGTGCAAGTTCATGGACTGCGTCGAGGTTTGCCCCGTCGACTGCTTCTATGAGGGCGAGAATTTCCTCGTCATCAATCCTGACGAATGCATCGACTGCGGCGTCTGCGAACCCGAGTGCCCCGTCGACGCGATCAAGCCGGACACCGAGGACGATCCCGACGGCAAGTGGCTGCGGATCAATACCGACTACGCCGCCATCTGGCCGAACATCACCCTCAAGGGCGAGCCGCCCGAGGACAGGGAACTGTTCGAACGCGAGACCGGCAAGTTCGAGAAGTACTTCAGCGAGAAGCCCGGCAAGGGCAACTGAAACGGCGGAGCCGGAATCCCCAGCAATCCGCTCGGATTCCGCAACCCTTTCTTTGTGTTCATTTTTGTGATAGGGTCTTGTCTGACGTGACGGGTCCGCCGTCGCGCCTTGGTTCAAGAACAGCCGCATTCGAACGGCGCGCCGATTCAAGGGCGAGGGTGTCCTAGAGGCCTGCTTAATCTGAAACGAAATCCTCCGGGGCGCTGCCGCGGTCGGGATTCTTTTCGTCTCAGGCAGGAGCGCTCTGACGCCAGTTCACGGTTGCGGCCCGCCGGGTAACCCCCGCGGACAGGGTGCTAGAGAAGGACGATCTGATGAGCAAGAACGGTCTGGCGTTTTCGGTCGACGACCACGTTGTCTACCCCGCCCATGGCGTGGGGACCATCCGTGCTGTCGAGACCCAGGAAGTCGCCGGCATGTCGCTCGAGGTCTACGTCATCACCTTCGACCACGAGAAGATGACCCTGCGCGTCCCGACCAAGAAGGCCGTGACCTCCGGGCTGCGTCCGCTGGCCGAAGGCAACGTCGTCTCCAAGGCGCTGACGACCCTCAAGGGCCGCGCCCGCGTCAAGCGCACCATGTGGTCGCGCCGCGCCCAGGAGTACGAAGCCAAGATCAACTCCGGCGACCTGATCTCCATCGCCGAGGTCGTCCGCGACCTGCACCGCGCCGAAAACCAGCCGGAACAGTCCTACTCCGAGCGTCAGCTCTATGAGTCGGCCCTGGACCGCATGGCCCGCGAAGTCGCCGCCATCGAGAAGATCGACCGCGACGCCGCCGTCGGCATCCTGACCAAGTCGCTGCAGAAGGCGGCGTAGGCGGCTTTTCGGCACGGCTGAAACGTTGAACGCCCGGTCCCAGGACCGGGCGTTTTTCGTTGTGCGTCAAGCGGCGGCGGCGACGGCAGGCTGCTCCAGCCCCGCCTCGCGCAGCAGCCGCTGCTGCTCGGCCGGCTTGCGCCACAGGTAGTCGGCGGGCAGGCCGAGGCGGACGCTGGCCTGGGCCGGCGGCGAGCCCGGCTGGAACACCCGGTCGGCCATCCGCCCGGCGGCCTTCAGGGCCAGGCGGTCGAACGCCGTCAGGTCCCATTCGCGGCCCAGCTGCAGCTTGCCCCGCACCAGCGGCGGCAGGAGCGACACCGAGGCCCGCGCCAGCGCCCGGTGCAGGAACTTCGGAACGTTCGGGGCCGCCTTGCCAGAGACGATGATGGCCAGAAACTCGTCGACGATGGGATGCGGCTCGAAGCGCGGCGCCAGCTTCTCCATCATGGCCATGAAGTCGGCGGTCGATTTCGGCGAATGCTGCACGCCGTAAAGCGCCGGGATCGCCGAGGCCTCGCTGTAGAAGCGGGTCTTCTCCGCCTCGCTGAGCGGGCTGACGAAACGGTCGTAGGCATTGAGGAAGCCGTAGCCGGCGGTGGCCGCCACCCAGTCCAGCAGCTCCGGATCCAGCGCCTTGTAGGCTTCGCCGGACGGCGTGGTCCCGCTGACCTTCGCGTGCATGTTGGTGACGCCCTGGATCACCCGGCGCGCGGCGCTCTGGGGACCATAGACGCCGACCATCGCCGCAACGCCCGTGCGCCGCGACCGCCCGATCGGGTCGGCCTTGTAGGTGGAGTGATCCCAGACGCCGGAGCGGATGCGGGCGTCGGCGAACTCGAGCAGCACGGCGGCCACCCCGCCGATGCCCAGCGCGATCTGGTTCTTGTAGATCCGCCAGGCCATCGACGTCGGCGGCAGGAACGAAGGCTCCCCCACGGGGTTGGCGTAGTCGATCTTCCAGCCGAGGTAGGAGGTCATCTCGTTCATGGCGCTTCGCGGTCCCGTCAAATTCGTATCAATCGATATACCTTGGGCCTGTGTATCGCGCGCTATACACAGTCGCAAGGCGCGAGCGACGCGCCGGACCGGAACCCGCCCGTTGCTGAATCCCGCCGCCATGTCTGACGAGCCGACCGCCGGGGGTTATCGCAAGGGCGACGAAACGCGCCGCCGTATCCTGGAGGCGGCGCTGACGGCGTTCGGGACCCATGGATTCAAGGGTGCGACCACCCGCCAGATCGCTGACGCCGCAACCGTCAACCTGCCGGCCCTGAAATACTATTTCGGCGGCAAGGAAGGGCTCTACCTCGCCTGCGCCGACGAGATCGTCAGCCGCTACCGCGATCGCATGCTGGGCCCCATCGGCGCGGTGCAGGATGCCCTGCCGCCGGGCGCGGACCCAAGCGAGGCCCGCGCGGCGCTCAAACGCGTGGTCGGCGCCCTGGCCGAACTGCTGGTCGGCACCCGCGAGGCGGAGGCCTGGACCGCCTTCGTGCTGCGCGAGATGACCGAGCAGGGACCGGCCTTCTCGGTGCTCTACGATCAGGTCTGGGGCCCGGGCGTCGACCTGATCGCCCATCTGATCAGCCGGACGCTCGGCGAAGCCGCGCCAACGGAAGCGGCCCGGCTGGAGGCCTTGCTGCTGCTCTCCAGCATCTCGACCTTCGGCATCGTTCGGCCCGTGGCGCTGCGCTATCTCGATTGGCCGGACGCGGCGGGCCAACGCTACGACAGCGTGCGACGGATCATCGACGCCCAGATCGACAGGCTGGGCGCGTGATGACCGGCGCCCTGCCCGCCTCGCCCGCCTCCGCCCGCAACCGCGAGCCGCTTCTCGACGTCCTGCGCCGCTGGCTTCCAGCCTCCGGGACCGTGCTGGAGATCGCCAGCGGCCTGGGCGAACACGGCGCCTGGTACGCGCAGGCGCTGCCGGGGGTGACCTGGCAGCCGACGGACCGGTCGGCGGAGGCGCTGGAAATCCTCGTCGCGCGGCGCGAAGCGGCCGGCCTGCCCAACCTCGCCCCGCCGCTGCTCCTGGACGCCGCCTCGCCGGACAGCTGGCCCCTCGAACGGGCCGACGCCATCGTCTGCATCAACATGGTCCACATCTCGCCCTGGGCGGCGACACAGGGCCTGATGGCCGGCGCGGCGCGGATCCTCCCGGCGGGCGGGCCGCTCTGCCTCTACGGTCCCTACATCGAGGCCGACATCGAGACCGCGCCGAGCAATCTCGCCTTCGACGCCGATCTGCGCCGCCGCGATCCGGCCTGGGGGCTGCGCGACCTGGACGCGGTGAAGGCGCTGGCGGCGAGCCATGGCCTGACCTTCGCCGAGCGGGTCGCCATGCCCGCCAACAACCTCTGCCTCCTGTTTCGCCGATAAGGCGACGTGATCACCGATGGACTGCCGTGGCGGCGCCCGTCTAAACGTCGCCTCCGCCCATCAGAGTTCCGAGTCCAAGACCCATGAAGCCGCCCGCTTGGCGCCAGGATCGCGCCGTCTATCCGCACAGCTTCCACATCCAGACCCGCTATCGCGACGAGGACGGGCTGCACCACATCAACAACATCGCCGTCGCGGCCTACTACGACGAGACCCGGGCCCGGTTCTCGCGCGAGGTGTTCAAGGCGGCCGGGCTGGGCGACCGCGTGCGGATCGTCACCGCCGACAGCCGGGTGAGCTACCTGGCCGAGGTGTTCCATCCCGATGAGGTTGAAGTGCGCTCCGGCATCCTGCGGATCGGGACGGCGTCCTACGAGATCGGCCAGGCGATGTTCCAGAAGGGCCAGTGCGTCGGCATCTGCACGACCACCTTCGTCCAGGCCTCGGCCGAGGGTTCGAGCCCGCTGGCGCCCGCCCTCCGCGCGGCGCTGGAAGCGATGATGATCAAGGCGCCGGAGCCCGCGGCCTGAGGTCAGGCCGGGCCGATTGGCCTCAGCACCATTGCGCCTTCCGCCCGGCCCAACGCTGGGCCGCGCCTTCCCGCACGAGCTGCTCGCCGACGTCCACGCCATTGACGCTGACCCGCGCCAGCGTCCGGCCGTAGCGGTCCTCGCCCCGGCGCGCGAGGCGGATATCGCCGGCGGCCAGAAGCTGGCCGAGACGCGCCTTGGCCTGCACCGCCAGCTGCGCCTCGGCGGGGCACCGGGCCCGACCAGGCATCTCGGGGGTGTCGATGTTCTCGATCCGGATGCGTTCCTCCAGCACCCGGAAGGTGTCGCCGTCGGTGATGCGGATGTCGGCGGCGCGAATCTGTCCCGCGACGGCCCCGACCGTCGTCTCCTGTCGCGGCGCCGCGTCGGCCTCGGCGACGAGCCGGCCATTGGTCAGCCAGGCCGCTGTCGGGGTGAGGACCAGCAGCCCGCAAAGCAGGGCTGTGCGGAGGCTGATGAAGGTCCGGCGGCGACGGTATGGAACAAAGCGGGGCATGGCCCCACGCTCGCGCCTACCGCGCTAATGAAGCGTCAACGAGCGCCCTTAACCCGCGCCGCCAGAGCCCGGTTCACCGCGTCGTACCAGGGGACGAACTTGTCGGTCAGCATCGCGTCGGAGAAGGTCATGGCGATCAGTCCGCCCATGTCTTCTCCGTGCAGGAGCCGGGTCCCCTCGCCCTCGGGCGTCAAGGTGAAGTGGTGCGTCCCGTGGAACAGCAGGGGCACGCGGCCGGACCAGGCCAAGGCGCGCTCCGGCTCGAAGGTCGTCAGCGTCACGGTCTGGGTCACGGTCGCGCCGGGCTTGCCGGCCGGATTGACGAAGGTCGTGCGAATCTTGCCGCCGGCGCGCGCCTCCCCGCTGGCCTTGATGTTCAGCGGGTTCCACTCGGCATAGGCCTCGAAGTCGGTCAACACGGCCCATACCCTGGCGGGCGGCGCCGGGATCAGGGCCAGGGTTCGAATGGTCTTCATGACGGCCTCAGGTCGCGGCGCGGGCGGCCGATTCGACGCGGCTGCGCTCGGCCAGCATGATGGTCGAACTGGCCTTGGCCAGGACGGTCCCGGCGGTATCCAGCAGCCGCCCCTCGAAGAAGCAGGTGCGCTTGCCCTTCCGCTCGACCCAGGCCTCGGCGATGACGCGGCCGGGCCGCGCCGGCGCGAAGAAGCTGACCTTCAGCTCCAGCGACATGGGCACGATGTCGTTCCCGGCCATGGCGATCGCCGCGTGAGCCATGGCCGCATCGATCCAGCCGGTGATGAAGCCGCCCTGCACCACGCCGCCCGAATGGCACATGTGCAGGCCGGCCTCGTACTCAAGCACCGCTCGCCCGGCCGGGTCCATCTCGACCCGACGCACCAGTCCGAGCGTCCTGTTCAGATCCTCGACGCCGGAGGACTTGGTGCTGTCGGTCATGGAACGCTTCCCCGTATTTTTCCGCAGCATAGCCGACTGCCGCCGGGGCGCCGCAAGCTTCTCGCTCAGAGACCGGCGGCCAGAGCCAGCCGCATGAGCTCGGCCATGTTGCGCGCGCCGGTCTTGGTCATCAGGTTGGCGCGGTAGATCTCGACCGTGCGCGGGCTGATGCCGAGATCATAGGCGATGACCTTGTTGGCCTTGCCGGCCACCACGCCGGCCAGCACGTCACGCTCGCGCGGCGACAGGGTGGCCAGGCGCGCCTGGGCCTCCTTGAGGCCGCCATCCTGCGACGGGACGCCCTGACGGTCGAGGGCGCTTCGCACGGCGCGCAGCAGCACGTCATCGGCGAACGGCTTTTCGATGAAGTCGATGACGCCGGCCTTCATGGCCTCGACCGCCATGGGCACGTCGCCGTGCCCGGTCATGACGACCACCGGCAGATCATGGCCGTTCGCGCGCAGGTGATCGATGAGCTCCATCCCGCTGAGCCCAGGCATGCGCACATCGGTCAGCACACAGCCGCCGGAAAGACCCGGCAGGGCATCGAGAAACGCCATCGCCGACTCATAGACCCGCGTCTCGAAGCCCTGGATGTCGAGCAGGAAGGACAGGGAGTCCCGCATGGCTTCATCGTCGTCGATGACATGCACGATCTGACTATTGGCCAATCGTCGCCTCCGCTTCGGCCAGGGGGAGTGTGAAGGAGAAGGTCGCGCCGCCCTGCGCGTTGCGATCGGCCCAGATTCGTCCACCGTGAGCCTCCACGATGGTGCGGCAGATGGAAAGGCCGACGCCCAGCCCGGAAGACTTTGTCGTCAGGAAAGGTTCGAACAGCCGCTCGGCGACCGCCGGATCAACGCCAGGGCCGGTATCAGCCACGGTGACAAGCGCCATGCCGTCCTCGCCGCCCGTCACGGTCACCACCAGTTCGCGGCGGGGACTCTGCTCCATGGCGTCGATGGCGTTGCGGATCAGGTTCAGGGCGACCTGCTGCACCTGGATCTTGTCGACGATGACCGGGCCCATGTCGCGGTCGAAGCGCAGGTCGACGCGGATACCCTGTTCCTTGGCGCCGACCAGCGCCAGGGCGCTGGCCTCCTCCATCAGCTTGGCGGGATCCTCGAGGGTGTGGTCCGTCTCGCCCTTGGCCACGAATTCGCGAAGGCGCTTGATGACGTCCCCGGCCCGGATCGCCTGGTCGCCGGCCCGGTCGAGCGCCTGGCGCAGACGCGCGGTATCGGGCGCGCCGCTGTCCAGCATCATCGCCGCGCCCTTCATGTAGTTGGTGACGGCCGACAGGGGCTGGTTGAGCTCATGCGCCAGGGCCGAGGCCATCTCGCCCATGGCCGTCAGCCGCGAGACATGGACCAGCTCCGACTGAAGCTCCTGCAGCCGGCGCTCCTGGTCCCGGCGTTCGGTCAGGTCTCGCACAAACCCGGTGAAGAACTGCTCGCGGCCCTCTGACGCTTCACCCACGGCCAGTTCCATCGGGAAGGTCGAGCCGTCGCGGCGTTCGCCAACGACAATCCGGCCGATGCCGATGATCCGGCGCTCGCCCGTGCCCAGATAGCGTTCGAGGTAGCTGTCGTGCTGTTCGCGATACGGCGACGGCATCAGGATGCTGACGTTGCGACCAATGGTCTCCTCCGGCGTCCAGCCGAACAGCCGGACGGCGGCGGCGCTGAACGACCGGATGACGCCCCGGCTGTCGATGACGATCATCGCCTCGGGGACGGTGTCGAGGATCGACTGCAGATGGGACTGGCGGGCCGCGCCTTCGCGGCCGTCGCGCCTCAGCCGGTCGCCAACGCCGCCGAGCACGGGGGCCAGCATGAGGAAGGCGACGGTCTCGATGATGTTGGGCAGCTCAAGGAACTGGTCGCGCAGCAGGGCTGCGTTGACGGCGACGCAAAGCAGGGCCGCCAGGGTCGCGGGACCTCGCCCGCCCAGCCAGGACACGATGAGGATCGCCGGCACATAGATGATGAAGGCGGTGCGCCCGTCGAACCAGACGCCGATCAGCCACTGCGCTCCGAACGCCAGCCCGGCGGCCGCAATCGCCGCGGCGTAGCCCACGGGCGCCATCGGATCGTTGGGAAGCGTCCTGTAGAGTCGGGTCAGGAACGTGGGCATGCGGCCAGCCTGTGAATCGGACTCTCCGATTAACACAGGCCGGGCCGGAGGGACGATTCCGTGCTCAGGCGGCGACCAGCCGGGTCAGGGCGGAACGATTGCCGATCCTGAACTGCCGGCACCCCATGAAGGCCACCAGACCCTCGGCCTGCAGCTGGGTCAGCATGCGGGAGACCGTCTCGATGGTCAGGCCGAGGTAATCGGCCATGTCCTGGCGTCCCATGGTCAGGGTCTGGATCTCTCCGCCCTGACGGTCCGCGACGTCGTAGAGGAAGCTGGCGACCTTCTCGCGGGCGGTCTTGCGGCCCAGCATCATCAGATGCTCCCGGGTCCGTTCGAGCTCCCGGGCCGTCGCCGTCCAGATCATCCGCTCGATGCCGACGGTGTCGTCGGCCACGGCCAGCGACGCGCGCTTGAAGACCTGGACCTGGGCGTCGCAGAGCGCTTCGGCCGAGAACCTGTGCTCGGGACCGGCTTCAAGACCGAAGAAGTCGCCCGCATAGTAGAAGTCGCCGATCTGACGGCGGCCGTCGCTGTCGAGACGGGTCGTGCGGACCGCGCCGCTGACGACGCGGTAGATGAGATCGGTCTCTTCCGCCTGGGCGTAGATTTCCTCGCCCGGTCCGTAGGCGATGCTCGCGCCCGGAAGGCTGCGGACCTCGTCCTGAATGGGGTGGGCGGCTCGGGCGAAGGTGACGATCTGCGCGGTCATGTGGATTTCCCCGTCTGTGGCCCAAGGGGTAGGTGACATGACGGGGCCCGGGAATTCAGGGCCTGCGCATAAGGGAAAACCCCTAGCGCCGCGATCAGCGCCCCGAGAAGACAGGCGGCCGCTTCTCCAGGAAGCTCGCGACGCCCTCCTTGTGGTCCTCGGTCTTCATCAGGGCGCGGATGGTCTCGATGGCCCAGCCGCCCAGCTCTCGCGGATCGCCATAGGTTCCCCGGCGCAGCCCCTCCTTCATGTACCGCAGGGCCAGCGGCGGGTTGACCGCGATGCGGCCGGCCAGCGCCCGGGCGCGGGCCATCAGCTGGTCATGCGGCGTCACTTCGCTGACCAGCCCGATGCGGAGCGCCTCGGCCGCGTCGATGACATCGCCGGTGAACAGCAGTTCAGCGGCCTTGGCCGGGCCGACGATCGACGGCAGCCGGTAGAAGCCGCCCACGTCACACACCAGGCCACGCTTGATGAAGAGTTCCGCGAACTTCGCCTTCTCCGAACAGAGGCGGATGTCGGCGTAGAGGGCCAGTTCCATGCCCCACCCGACAGCGGCGCCGTTGACGGCGGCGATCAGCGGCTTGTCGCATTCCAGCGCCGCCATGGCCGCCGGCGTCGGCCGGTGCCGGACGACCGGGGTGGTGTCCGCCGAGACCGCCTTGGGTCCGGCCATGATCTCGCGGACATCATCGCCCGAGCAGAAGGCGGGATCGGCGCCGGTGATGATGACGCAGCGCGCTTCCGGATCGGTCACCGCGCGGCGAAGGGCCTTCTCCAGCCGGTCATAGGCGTCCCAGTTGAGCGCGTTGCGCTGCTCGGGCCGGTTCAGCGTGATGACGGCGACGTGGTCGGCGACCTCGTACAGGACGGTGGGAGCCCCCTCGCCCGGAGTGTCCTGCGCCATCATCGTTCCTCCCGTGCGGCGCTCATCGGCGCCTTCCGGGGGATGATGCGCCAGGGTCCGGGTCGCGACAACGGCGCCCCGACGTCACCCCGGCCGGCTCAACGGGCTTGAACACCCAGGGCCTCTATGCGGCTCAGCCAGGCCTTGCGCTGTTCCGGCGAGCCCTCGACACCGCCGATGACAGTGCTTCGCACCGAGAACCCCGACAGCCTCAGAATGCCTCTTGTCAGGCACTTCAGGCCGGCGGCGTCGAATACGAGGCTGAAGAACGGCGCCGGCATGCCCATGGTGACGATCACCCGCGCCGTCTTGCCCTTCATCAGGCCGCCACCCTTCTCTCCAGGCGCCGCCACCGCGAACCCATAGCGGAAAACCTGCTCGAAGAAGGCCTTGAGGACGGCGGGCGGCCCGCCCAGCCAGAGCGGATAGACGATCACGACGTGCTGGGCCCAGCGGATCGCCGCCTGAACGGCGCGGGCGGTCTCGTCCGGTTCGGCCAGGAACTCCGGCTGGGACTGGATCGGCGCCAGTTTCAGCGCGCCGACATCGAGTCGACGGATCTGATGTCCGGCCAGATCGGCCCCGCGCAGGTAGGCCGCTGACAGGGCGGTGCAGTACCTCTGGCCGGAGGGATCAGGATGTCCGTTGATGACCAGCACGCGGCGGCTGCTCATCACAGGCTCCTGGAATGACGACCGGCGTCCGGGTCGAGGTAGGCGTCGAAGACCGCCGCCATGGAGCGGACCAGCGGGCGGCCGGCTTCGGTCACCACCAGTTTCGCGCCCTCCACTGTCAACAGGCCATCCTGAACGAACGGCGCGAGGTGGGCGAACGCGCCGGTCAGGTCCGGACCAGCACCGATAATGTGGGAATGGCTGGCGCGGATCGCGTCGATGTCGACCGCGAGATCACACATCAGACTCTCGATGATGTCACCGCGGAAGCGGTCCTCGTCGGTCAGGGCGACACCGCGCGCCGCCGGCAGATGTCCGCGCAGAATCTCGTCCCGCCAGTTGCGCTCCAGCCCGTGGTTCTGGACGAAGCCCTGCGGCAGGCGGCTGATGGATGAAGAGCCAACGCCGATCAGCACGGCGTTGGCGTCCGTCGTGTAGCCTTGGAAGTTGCGATGCAGGCGCTGTTCGGCCAACGCACGCGCCAGTTCGTCGTCGGGCAGGGCGTAGTGGTCGAGGCCAATGCGGACATAGCCCTCCCGCGCCAGCCGTTCAGCCGCCGCTTCGCTCTGGTCCAGCCGCTCGGAGGGACCCGGAAGCTCGGAGTCCTTGATGAGCTGCTGATTGGTCTTCATCCACGGCACATGAGCGTAACCGAAAAACGCCAGCCGTTCGGGCTTGAGCGTCAGCACGGCGTCCAGCGTATTGTTCACGTCCGCGACGGTCTGGCGCGGCAGGCCGTACATCAGGTCGAGATTGACCGACAGGACGCCGGCCTCGCGTAGCCAGCCGACTGCCCGTTCAATGACTTCGAACGGTTCGATCCGGTTGACCGCCGCCTGGACGCGCGGCGACAGGTCCTGAACACCGACGCTGGCGCGGCTCAGGCCGTGGAAGGCTGCCGCCTGGACCCAGTCGCGGGTCAGCACCGCCGGGTCGAGCTCGGCCGCCACCATCGCGCCGGGCGACACCCTGAAGACGTGCCGGATCGCCTGGAAGAGACGACCCAGGTCTTCCCGGGACAGCATGTTGGGCGTGCCGCCGCCCAGATGGATGTCACGCGTGCGAAGGCGACCCGGCAACGCCGCTTCGACCAGCGCCAGTTCGTCGATCAGCCGATCAACATACTCGGCCACCGGCTCGGTCCGCGTGGTCGCCCGGGTGTTGCAGCCGCAGTACCAGCAGAGCCGGGCGCAGAACGGGATATGCAGATAGAGTGAGACGGCCTGGTCAGGCGACAGATCGGCCAGCCATCCGGCATGCGTCGCGGCGTCCACCGCGCCGCTGAACTGAACCGCCGTGGGATAGCTTGTGTAACGCGGCGCCCGTCCGTCATAGCGGGCGATCAGCTCGTCCCGGGAGGGACGGTTAGGTGTCTTGGGCAGGGGGCTGGGCATGACTGTCCGGAACCTGATGAAAGCGCGAGCCGGCGGCGACATCGCGCCATTCAAGCCTGCTAGCGCACCGGTGAGGCCGCTTCCTTGATGCGGATCAAATCCGCCGGCCGCAGTCTTGATCCAGGTCAATGATCCCGCTCCGGGCTCCGCGCTCCACTGAACGGAAGGCAGACCGGCGCCAACGCCGCCAGCCTTCAACCTCCGCGATTCCCGAACCCGGCTTTTTCAACGGATTTCGGATCGCCCAAAAAATGACGCCCCCGTCACCTTTGTCGGGGAATGGAAGGAACGTCCGATGCTGAACGTCCATCTGGTCGACCACCCGCCGCGCGAGGTGCAGGTCTTCGACAACGAGCTGACCGACAAGCTCACCCCCGCCGACGTGGAGGTCATTCGCGAGATCTTCAGGACGCCGCTGACCGGCTCCTACAACTGGGACTATCGGGACGCCAACGCCCGGATCCGCAAGCTCTACGAACTGGGCAAGCGCTTCAACTGGGATGCCCAGATGGACGTCGACTGGGATGTCCCGTTCCCGAAGACCGAGATGCCGAACGACCCGACGCAGAACGCCTTCGCCGGTCACCCGAAGTACGAGGCGCTCACCGAACAACAGAAGCTCGACTTCGCCTGGCGCAGCCACGCCCAGACGCTGTCGCAGTTCCTGCACGGCGAGCAGGGCGCCATGCTGGTCGCCAGCCAGCTGGTCAGCTGCGCGCCGACCTACGACGCCAAGCTCTACGCCTCGTCGCAGACCTTTGACGAAGCCCGGCACGTGGAGGTCTTCCACAAGTACCTCTCCGAACGCTGCAAGATCGTCTATCCGATCAATCCCAACCTGAAGCTGCTCCTGGACAAGGTGCTCACCGACGAGCGCTGGGATCTGAAGTTCATCGGCATGCAGGTGCTGATCGAGGGCCTCGCCCTGGCGGCGTTCCAGGCGATGACCCAGAGCACCCGCGATCCCTTGCTGAAGCAGATCCTGGAGCTGGTGCAGCGCGACGAGGGCCGGCACGTGGCGTTCGGCGTGAACTACCTCGAGGACTGGATCCGCGCCCTGCCGGAACATGAGATCGAGGAGCGCGCCCAGTTCGCCTACGAGGCCTGCGTGATCATGCGCGAGCGGCTGTTCAGCGTCGACGTGCCCCAGGAGTACGGCTTCACGCTCGAGGAAGCCCGCGAGATCAACCACAAGGCCCAGGCCGGCGGCGCGTTCCGCGACTTCCTGTTCGCCCGCATGATCCCCAACCTCAAACGGATCGGCCTCCTGACCGAAACGGTCCGTCCCAAGTTCGAGGCGCTCGGCGTCCTGCGGTTCGAGGATGAGGTTCACGACGGCCTGATCGACTGGGCGACGCTGGAGCGCCCCCTGCCCGTCACGCCGCGCGCCATGGCCGCCGAGTAGCCAGTTTCTCCACCAACTCCGGCCTGCCCCGGTCAGTTCGCTGACCGGGGCTTTTTTGTAGGCGAAGGAATCACAACGCTCCGGTCGAGGATTGATCCAGGTCAGCGCAACAGGGCGGAAGTTGCGCGAGAAGACACCGTGAGGCGGAGATCAACCGCCGGGACTTCTAGGGGATAGAATTATGAAGACGCTGTTTGCCGCGGCCGCCGCCGTGGCCCTGATCGCCGGCGCGGGCGCCGCGTCAGCCCAGGACTTCCAGCCCAAGGAAAAGGGGACCTGGATGGTCAACGTCCGGGCCACGTCGGTCGCTCCCGACGAATCCGCGGCGATTGAAACCGCCGCCGGCGCCGCCACCGGCCTGAGCGCGGCCGTCAGCAATGACACCATCCCGAGCCTGGGCATCGTTTACTTCATCACCGACAAGCTGGCGATCGACGTGACGCTGGGCACCTCGAAGCACGAGATCGACGCCGTTGGCGCCGGGCCGGCGGTGCGCGTGCACGAAACCTGGCTCCTGCCCCCGGTCGTGGCCCTGCAGTATCACCCGCTGCCCGCCGCGCGGGTCAGCCCCTACGTCGGCGCCGGCGTCAACTACATGCTGTTCTATAACGGCAGCGACAAGAACGGCTTCAACGTCGATCTCGACAACGGTTTCGGCCTGGCCCTCCAGGCCGGCGTCGACGTCGCGATCAAGGGCCCCTGGTCGGTGAACCTGGACGCCAAGAAAGTGTTCTTCGACACTGACGCCGACATCAACAACGGCGCGCTGAAGAGCGACGTCCAGCTCGACCCCTGGGTCATCTCGCTCGGCCTGGGCCGCAAGTTCTAGGTCGTCAGCCCGCAGCCTCGGCCTCGAGGCCGGCCAGCTGAAGGAGTTCAGAGGGCCGCTCGATGCTGAGGCTGTGCATCGTCAGCAGCCGGATCACGCCCCGTGTCTTCAGCCGGGTCGTGTTCCGGCTGACCGTTTCGGTCGTGAGGCCAAGGTAGTCGGCGATCTCGGCGCGCGTCATGGGCAGGGGCACCAAGCGCCCGTCCCCGCCCGCGCGCCGGGCCCGCTCTGAAAGGCCGACGAGGAACGAGGCCAGCCGTTCCATGGCTGTCTTGCGACCCAGCAGCAGCATCTGGTCATGCGCCGCCTTCAGTTCGTGGGCGGCCCGATCGAGCAGCGCGTGCTCGAGCTCCGGCATCTCCCGTAGAATCTTCCGGTAGTCGACCTTGCGAAAGCGGCAGGCCGACCCCGGTCCGAGCGCCTCGGCCGAGAAGGCATAGCGATCGCCCGTGGCCAGGCCCAGGAAATCGCCGGGCGACAGGAAACCCACGATCTGGCGGCGACCATCCGACAGCAGTTTGTGGACCCGCACGTCGCCCGCCGTGATGTTGAACAGGTGCGTCGCCGGATCGCCTTCCCGCACCAGGACTTCGCCGGCCCGGAACGCGATATGGTCGGCGGCCGCGTTCAGCCGGCGCAGGCCTTCCTGTTCAAGCACGCCGCAGACGCTGAGGCGCCGCGCCGAGCAGCCGCCGCAGACCTCGGCGCCGCCGGCGCCGGCGCAGACCGTCGTGGTCCCGATCATAGCGCTGTGCTCCAGGTGGTCGGTCGCTGTTGATGCAGGTCAACGATTCGGCGGCGGCGACCTGCGAGCCTTCCCGTCATGAAGCCCTCGCCCGCCACGATCTCCGTCGCCCGGCTGACATCGGCCGATATCGATGAAGCCTTCTGCCTCGCGCGGCTGGCGTTCAGCGACCTGACGCCTGGCCGCTGGCGGCGGACGGCACGGCGCTGGACTGCCAGCGCGCACTCCACCTCCGGAGCCCTGCTGGCCCGGGATGGCGCGGGCCGTCTGGTCGGCATCGCGCCGTTCGTTGTTCGCACCGATCTTTGCCAGGGCAAGACGTTGTGGGTCGAAAGGGTCGCGGCGTTCGCGCTAATCGATTCGGAGCCCGTGGTGATCGCGCTCACCGACAGCCTGCGGGCCACCGCCCGCGCGCTCGACTGCCAACGGCTGAAGGTCGAGACGGGGGCCGCCGACGACGCATTGCGCCGCGCGCTGACCCACACGCCCGACAGCGTCCGCTCGACGCTGATCCAGTCCACGGTCTAGCCGCGCCTCAGGTCGCGCATCAGCAACACCCCGCCCGCGAAGCTGATCAGCGTCAGCACGGCGGCCGGCAGGCACAGCGGGCAATGTCCCAACAGGCCCTGAGCCTCGCTGCACAGCGGGCCGTAGGCCAGCTTCGGCAGCTCCTGCCACAGGACCGCCAGCCACAGCGCCGCGGCGCCGGCGCCGCTATGCAGCGTGATCGCTTCCAGGGGCCGGCGGTCGGTCAGGGCGCGGATATGCATGGTCTCTCTCCGAGGTGTCGGGGCGACCATCCCGCGCCTGCGAAGAGGCGGCCTTGATACAGATCAAGGCGACGCACCTCGCCCGTCGATAGCTGGGGCCCATGAACGCCACGGGGGCTTGGATGGGCCAATGAGCCAGCTTGTAAAACCAAACGTCGGAACGCCGGGCGCGCCGGCGCTACTGATAGCCACCGTCATCGGCGGCCTTGTCTTCTTCTTCGCCGCCATGTTCAGCGAAGATCCGCTGTACCAGTTCCAGGCGTGGATCTTCGTCGCCGCCGCCGTGATGGCGAGCTTCGCGCTGACTGCCGGCCTCAGCGGCGGGCTCTTCAGCAACGACACTGACAAGTACATGGACGGCGTCGTCCGGGCCGGCGTGATCGCCACGATGTTCTGGGGCGCCGTCGGCATGCTGGTCGGCGTCGTCATCGCCGCCCAGCTGTCCTGGCCTGACCTGCTCTACTTTCCCGAGGCCGGCTGGCTGAACTTCGGCCGGCTGCGTCCGCTGCACACCTCCGGCGTGGTCTTCGCCTTCGGCGGCAACGCGCTGATCTGCACGTCCTTCTATGTCGTGCAGCGCACCTGCCGGGCGCGGCTGTTCGGCGGCGTGCTGTCGTGGTTCGTCTTCTGGGGGTACCAGCTGTTCCTCGTCCTGGCGGCCACCGGCTACCTCGCCGGCATCACCCAGTCGCGGGAATACGCCGAGCCGGAATGGCTGGTGGACCTGTGGCTGACGATCGTCTGGGTCGCCTACCTGCTGGTCTTCCTCGGCACGATCTGGAAGCGCAAGGAACCCCACATCTACGTGGCCAACTGGTTCTACCTGGCCTTCATCGTCACGGTCGCGCTGCTGCACGTGGTCAACAATCTGGCCCTGCCGATCAACCTGCTGCATCACCGCAGCTACTCGCTGTTCTCCGGCGTCCAGGATGCTCTGACCCAGTGGTGGTACGGCCACAACGCCGTCGGCTTCTTCCTGACCGCCGGCTTCCTGGGGATGATGTACTACTTCGTGCCCAAGCGGGTTGAGCGGCCGGTCTACAGCTACCGCCTGTCGATCGTGCACTTCTGGTCGCTGATCTTCATCTACATCTGGGCCGGCCCGCACCACCTGCACTACACGGCCCTGCCGCAGTGGGCGCAGACGCTCGGGATGACCTTCTCGATCATGCTCTGGATGCCCAGCTGGGGCGGCATGATCAACGGCCTGATGACCCTTTCGGGGGCGTGGGACAAGCTGCGCACCGACCCGGTCGTGCGGATGATGGTGGTGGCCATCGCCTTCTACGGCATGTCGACCTTCGAGGGTCCGGTGATGTCGATCCGGGCGGTCAACGCCCTCTCCCACTACACCGACTGGACCATCGGCCACGTCCACTCCGGCGCGCTCGGCTGGGTCGGGTTCATCACCTTCGGCGCCATGTACTGCCTGGTGCCCTGGCTGTGGAAGAAGGACCGCCTCTACTCCGACAAGCTGGTCGAGTGGCACTTCTGGATCGCGACCACCGGCATCGTTCTCTACATCTGCGCGATGTGGGTCTCCGGGATCATGGAAGGCCTGATGTGGCGGGAATACACCCCGCAGGGCTTCCTCGCCTGGTCGTTCATCGAGACCGTCTCGGCCAAGCACGTCGAGAACGTCATCCGCACTGTCGGCGGCGCGATGTTCCTCTCGGGCACGCTGATCATGATCTACAATCTCTGGCGCACGGTCCGGCTGCCGTCCGTTGAAACCCGCGACGCGCTCAGCGCGCCGCTCCCGGCAGCCGCCTGAGGACCGCGTCATGAGCCTTTGGAAACATCACGTCAAACTCGAGAAGCACTCGCTGCTCCTGGTCATCGGCATCGTCCTGGTGGTCTCGGTCGGCGGCCTGGTCGAGATCGCCCCGCTGTTCTGGCTGAAGAGCACGATCGAGAAGGTGGAGGGCGTGCGTCCCTACACCCCGCTCGAACTCGCCGGCCGGGACATCTACATCCGCGAGGGCTGCTACACCTGCCACTCGCAGATGATCCGCCCCCTGCGGGACGAAGTCGAACGCTACGGCCACTACAGCCTCGCGGCCGAGAGCATGTACGACCACCCCTTCCAGTGGGGGTCGAAGCGGACCGGGCCTGATCTCGCCCGCGTCGGCGGCAAGTACTCGGATGGCTGGCACCGCGACCACCTGGTGGACCCGCGCTCGGTCGTCCCGGAATCGGTGATGCCGCCCTACGCCTTCCTGGTGCAGCGCGACGCCTCGATCCGGGACATCCGCGCCAAGATGAAGACCATGACGGCGCTGGGCGTGCCCTACACCCAGGAGCAGCTCGACACCGCCGAGGCCGATTTCGAGGCCCAGGCCGATCCGTTCTCGATGACGGCCGGCGACCTCCGCAAGCGCTATGGCGCCAAGGTGGTCAACCGCGACTTCGACGGCGACCCCGAACGCGTGACCGAAATGGACGCCCTGATCGCCTACCTGCAGATGCTCGGCACCCTTGTCGACTTCAGCACCTACGAAGCGGGTGATCCCGCCAACCAGCGCTAGGAGCCGACGATGTCCTACGAAACCGTCGCGCGCATCGCGCAACAGGGCGGGCTGATCTACTTCGGCCTGATCTTCCTCCTGGGCTGCGCCTACGCCTTGTGGCCGACCAACCGTGACGCCTTCGCCAAGGCGGCGCGCCTCCCTCTCGAGGATGACGATCAATGAGTGAGCACGAACGCGAGACGGACGCCATCAGCGGCGTCGAGACGACCGGCCATGAGTGGGACGGCATCCGTGAACTGGACAATCCCCTGCCGCGCTGGTGGCTATGGGTGTTCTGGGCCTGTGTGGTGTTCGCCATCGGCTACTGGGTCGCCTTCCCGGCCTGGCCGGGCGTGAACAGCTACACCCAGGGGCTGCTCGGCAGTTCCGACCGCCGCGACGTCGCCTCCGCCCTGGTGGAGCTGGACAAGGTGCGCGGCGCAGGAGCGGCCGGCCTGAAGAACGCCAGCCTGCAGCAGATCGAGCAGGATCCCGAGCTTCAAGCCTATGCCCTGACGCTGGGTCAGTCGGTGTTTGGCGACAACTGCGCCACCTGCCACGGCGCCGGCGGCGCCGGCGCCAAGGGCTACCCCAACCTGCGCGACGACATCTGGCTGTGGGGCGGCACGCTCGACGACATCGCCTTCACCCTGAAGCACGGCATCCGCTCCGGAGAGCCGGAAGCCAGGATTTCGATGATGCCGGCGTTCGGTCGCGACAAGATGCTGACGCCGGTCCAGGTCCAGGACATGACCGAGTACGTGGTCGCCCTGTCGGGACGTCCGGCCGATCGTCCGGCCGTGGATCGCTCGCGTCAGCTCTACGCCGACCAGTGCGCCAGCTGCCACGGCGTGGACGGCAAGGGTGACCAGGCCCAGGGCGCTCCCAACCTGACCGACGGAGAATGGCTCTACGGCAGCGACCGCGGCGCGATCAACGGCCAGATCCACAACGGCCGGGGCGGCGTCATGCCGGCCTGGGGCGGTCGCTTCAGTCCTGAAACCATCAAGGCGCTCGCCGTCTACATCCACGCCAACTCGGGTCAGTAATCGCCGTGACCGTCGTCATAGACCGGACCAAGTCTCCAAATCCGAACGGCGACCAGGGTCCGGTCTCGGCCGCCGCCGCCGCTCGCCGCAAGGCCGGCGAAGGCGGCGGCAGCCTCTACAAGCCTCGCACGCCGATCTATCCCAAGCTGGTCCACGGCCGGTGGCGGATGATCAAATGGGCGCTGCTGGTTGCCACCCTGGCGGTCTACTACATCGTGCCCTGGATCCGCTGGGACCGGCCGGGCGACCTGCCGGACCAGGCTGTGCTGGTCGATTTCACCGGTCGGCGGTTCTACTTCTTCTTCATCCAGCTGTGGCCGCAGGAGGTCTACTTCATCACCGGCCTGCTGGTGATGGCGGCCCTGGCCCTGTTCCTGATCACAGCCCTCTTCGGTCGCCTGTGGTGCGGCTACACCTGCCCCCAGACGGTCTGGACCGACCTCTTCATCGCTGTCGAGCGCCTCTTCGAGGGCGACCGCAACGCCCGCATGAAGCTCGACGCCTCGCCGATGAGCTTCGACAAGCTCTGGCGGAAGACCGGCAAACACGCGGTCTGGCTCGGCATCGCCTTCGGAACTGGCGGCGCCTGGATTTTCTACTTCCATGACGCCCCGACCTTGATCCGGAATTTCTGGGTCGGGACCGGCCCAATGACCGCCTACGTGTCCTGCGCCATCCTGACAGCCACGACCTACGTCTTCGCCGGCACGATGCGCGAACAGGTCTGCACCTACATGTGCCCCTGGCCTCGCATCCAGGGCGCCATGCTGGACAACCACTCCCTGCAGGTCACCTACCGCCGCGACCGGGGCGAGCCCCGCGGCCCCCACAAGAAGAACCAGAGCTGGGAAGGCCGGGGCGACTGCATCGACTGCAACCAGTGCGTCGTGGTCTGCCCGATGGGCATCGACATCCGCGACGGCGCCCAGCTGGAATGCATCAACTGCGGCCTCTGCATCGACGCCTGTGACGAGATCATGGTGAAGATGGAGCGCCCGCGCGGCCTGATCTCCTACGACACCGACCACGCGGTCGCCTCGCGGGAGACGGGCGGCGTCAAGAACCTCTACCGCTTCGTGCGGTCACGCACCGTCTTCTACGCCGTCGCCCTGACCATCGTCAGCGGCCTGATGATCTGGGGCCTGACCCAGCGTTCGGCGGTCGACCTGCATGTGCTGCGCGACCGCAACCCGACCTTCGTCCGGCTGCAGGACGGCTCGGTCCGCAATGGCTACACGCTGAAGATCACCAACCGCAGCTTCGCGCCGCAGACCTTCACGGTCTTGATCGAGGGAATTCCCGGCGCGCAACTGAAGACGCCGGGCGCCGCGATCGCGAGTGATCGCCTGTCGGTGGTTGTGAAGCCAGACGAGGTCCGCGCCGTTCGCGTCTTCGTGACCGCCGCCCCGTCCGCGATCAGCGCCGCCAACATGCCGGTGCGGATGACGATGACCTCGCCGACCGGAGAGGCGCGGGTCCAGACCAACTTCCTGTCCGGCGAGGCGAACGCGCGATGACCGACCTGACCCAGCCCCCCCGCTTCACCATCAAGGGCCGCCATGTGCTGGTCGCCTTCGTGCTCTTCTTCGGGCTGATCGCCGCCGTCGACGCCGTCTTCATCACCCTCGCCTATCGGACCTTCTCCGGACAGGTGGCGAAGAACCCCTATGAAGCCGGCCTGCTGTACGACCGGACGCTTGCCGAACGCGCCGCCCAGGCGGAACTGGGCTGGACGGCGACCCTCGCGGCGGTCGGTGATCGCAGCGTCGAGCTGGTCGTCGTCGACCGGGCCGGCAAGGGCGTCGACGGCCTGACCCTGGACGCCACGCTGAAGCGACCGGCCACGGAAGCCGGCGCGCGCGTGCTGCGCTTCACGGCCAGGGGCGAAGGTCGCTACGTCGCCGACGCCGATCTGTTCGGCGCCTGGGACGCCATCGTGGTCGCCACGGGACCGAACGGCGAACGTTTCGCGACCGAACGGCGTCTGGTGGCGTCGTGACCGCGCTGGCCGCCCGCGACCTGTCCGCCTTCGTCGCCCGCGACGCCGAGGCGCGCGGCCGCCTGGAGCTGCTGGTCACCGGCGCCCGCTGCGGGGCCTGCCTGGCGAAGATCGAGAAGGCGGCGCGTGAGGCGCCGGGCGTCGAAGCCGCGCGCTTCAACCTGACGACCGGCAAGCTGGCCGTGACCCTGGCCCCGAGGGCGGGCGATGCGGCGGTGGTTGTCGAGGCGCTGGACGCCGCCGGCTATCCCGCCACGCCGTTCGACCCCGCGCAGGCCATCGAGTCCGAAGATCGGGAAGGTCGCGGCCTCGCCCTGGCGCTGGGCGTCGCCGGGTTCGGGGCCGGCAACGTGATGATGTTCACGGTCCCGGTGTGGGCGGGCCTGTTCGGCCAGGAGCTGGACGGCACCACGCGGGAAGTCATGTACTGGTTCGCCGCCGCCATCGCGACGCCCTGCGCGCTGTTCGCCGGCATGCCGTTCTTTCGCTCCGCCTGGTCGTCCCTGCGTCGCCGCAAGGCCAACATGGATGTGCCGATCTCGATCGGCGTCATCCTGACCCTGATCGTCAGCTTCTCGGAGACCTTCCAGAAGGGCGAGCACGCCTACTTCGACGCCGCGGTCACGCTGCTCTTCCTGCTGCTTATCGGCCGCTACCTGGACCACAAGCTGCGGGTTCGGGCGCGCAGCGCGGCCAGGGACCTCCTGGCCCTTCAGGTTCCGTCCGCCACCCGCCTCGACAGCGACGGCGTTGAACGCACCGTTCCGATCAGGGACGTCGAGGTCGGGGACCGGCTGGTGGTCGTCCCGGGTGATCGCATACCCGTCGACGCCGTGGTCGAGGACGGATCATCGGATCTCGACAACGCGCTGATCAGCGGCGAGACCGCCGCCGCGCTCGCCAGTCCGGGCACGCGAACCCACGCCGGCGCCCTGAACCTGTCGGGCCGCCTCATCCTGCGCGCCGCCGCCCGCTCGGAAGACTCCGCCGTCGCAGCGATCGCCCGGCTGATGGAGGCTGGCGCCCAGAGCCGTTCGGCCTACGTGCGGCTGGCTGACAAGGCCGCCGCGCTCTACGTGCCGATCGTCCATACCCTGGCGCTTCTGACCTTCGCGGGCGTCTGGGCGGTCGGCCTGGGGCCGCGGGAGGCGCTGCTCCGCGCCGCGGCCGTGCTGATCATCACCTGCCCCTGCGCCCTGGGCCTGGCCGTACCGGCGGTGCAGATCGTCGCCTCCGGGCGCCTCTTCCGCCGGGGCGTTCTGGTCAAGAGCGGCGCGGCGCTGGAACGCCTCGCGGAGATCACCCATGTCGTGTTCGACAAGACCGGCGTCCTGACGGAGGGCCGCCCGCGCCTGATCGCCGCGCCGGCCTCGGTCATCGCCATGGCCGCCCCGCTGGCCCGCGCTTCTCGCCACCCGCTGGCCCGGTCGCTGGCGGACGCCGCCGGCCGCGGCGAGGTCGCCACCGACATCGTCGAGGTCGCGGGCATGGGTGTCGAGGGCATGATTGACGGTCGCAAGGCCCGCCTCGGACGGGCCGGCTTCGTGGGCGTCGACTCCACGGCGGCGTCGGAGACCGAACTCTGGTTCGGCTTCGAGGGCGACACGAAGATGCGCTTCGCCTTCGAGGACGCCCTGCGCGCGGATACCCGCTCCGCCGTGGCGGCGCTTCACGATCTGGGCCTCTCGGTTGAAGTCGTCTCGGGGGACGTCGCCGGTCCTGTCGCCGCCGCGGCGACGCAGGCGGGCATCCACCGCTGGACCGCGGGCGTGACCCCTTTCGACAAGGTGGCCATCGTCGAGCGGCTGCAGGCGTCCGGTCGCAAGGTGCTGATGGTCGGCGACGGGCTCAATGATGCGGCCGCCCTGGCCAAGGCCCACGCCTCGATGGCCCCCGGCTCAGCCGTGGACGCCAGCCAGAACGCCGCCGATCTCGTCTTCTCGGGCGGCCTGTCGGCCGTGCCGGAAGCGATCCGGGTGGCTCGAAGGGCCAGGAAGCGCGTGGTCGAGAACTTCGGCTTCTCGGCACTCTACAATCTGGTCGCCGCGCCGGCGGCCATCTTCGGCCTGGTCAACCCGTTCGTCGCGGCGCTGGCGATGTCGGGATCGTCGCTGGTGGTGATCCTCAACGCCATGCGCATGAATCTCGGCGAGAGGCGCTGATGAATATCTTCCTGCTGCTCGCCCCGTTTTCACTGCTGCTCGGCCTGACCGGCCTGGTCGCCTTCTGGTGGACGCTCCGGGCCAGGCAGTATGAAGACCCGCAGGGCGACGCCGCCAGGATCCTCGACGATCATCTTCGCGAGGGTCCTGACGACGAGGCCGAGCAGCCCTAGATCAGGTCGCCACCCACCGCCGAGGCGGTGGTGCCGTGCTGCTGGAAGGCCTTGATCACGTTGCGGCCCGTGGTCCAGCGGTGGACCTCGTCCGGCCCATCGACCAGCCGCTGGCTGCGGATGTGGGTGTACCAGCGGGCCAGAGGCGTATCCATCGAGTAGCCGAGCGCGCCGTGCAGCTGGATGGCGGTGTCGACGACCCGGTGCACCATGTTGGCCAGGAACACCTTGGCGATGCCGTTCTCCTGCCGCAGGTCGAGGCCCTTCTCCGCCTTGTAGGCGATGTGCAGCAGCATCAGGCGGGCGATGTAGATGTCCTGGGCGCAGTCGGCGAGCATGAACTGCACGCCCTGGCGCTCATGCAGCGGCTTGCCGAACGTCGTCCGCTGGGTGACGTGGCCGACGGCCAGGTCGAGCGCCCGCTGGGCCATCGAGACGTTGTGCATGCCGTGGCGCAGCCGGCCGTAGGCGAGCCGGTGCTGGCCCATGTTGAAGCCGTTGCCCTCGCCGCCGAGCAGGTTCTCCGCCGGCACGACCAGATCCTTGATCTCGACCTCTGAGTGGCCGCCGCCGAGGATGTGCGACAGGGGCCCTTCAGCCGCCATCGTCTCGATGTCGCGAACGATCCGGTAGCCGGGATTGGGCAGCTCGACGATGAAGGTCGAGAACTGCTGGTGGCGCGGGGCGTCGGGGTCGGTGCGGGCCATGACCAGCGCGATGTCGGCCACGCTGGCGGCCGACGAGAACCACTTTTCCCCGTTCAGGATGTAGTTCTCGTTGCCGTCCTTGACCGCCGTGGTGCGCATGCCGGTGGCGTCGGCGCCGGCGGCCTTTTCGGTCATCGAGTAGCAGATGCGCTTCTCGCCGTTCAGCAACGGCTTGAGGAACTTCTCCTTCTGGTACTCGGTGCCGTGGGCCAGCAGGGTCATCATCGTGGCGTCGTCAGGGCCCTGGGTGTTCATGGACAGGGCGCCGAGATAGCTTTCACCCAGCTCCATCTGCACCAGGGCGTTGGCGAGCGGGCCAAGGCCCATGCCGCCGTGCTCGACCGGGATGAACGGACACCACAGGCCCTGGGCCCGGGCCTTGGTCCGCAGTTCACCCAGGATGGTCTTGTAGTCGCCACCGGCCAGAAGGGCCTTCTCGGCGGGCCTGCACTCATCGTTCACCCACTGGCGAACCTTCTCGCGAACGGCCTTGGCCTCGGGCGGAATCTCGAAGTCGATCATGGCGGCGGTCTCCCTGGTTTTGTTTCTGTTTCTTGTCGTCTTGCGGGTGTCGGGGTCAGGCGGCGGCCGACGGCCGGGCCTGGACGCGGGCGAACCAGGCCCTCACCCAGCCGGCCTCGTCCGGAATCGGCTGGCCGACCTGGGCCCCGAAGGCGAGGAAGGCGAACAGCAGCACGTCGGCGAGGCTGAAGCGGTCGCCGCAGATGAACTCACGACCCTGAAGCTGGCCGTCGAGCCACAGCAGCCGATCCCTGGCGATGGCCTTGAGCTCGGCCGCGCCCTCGGCGCCGACCAGCTTCATCCGGCTCTCGAAGATCCGCCGGCCTTCGGCGGCGCGGAAGCCCGTCGTCATCGGCTCGCAGATGTTGAGGTCGATGCGGCGCGTCCACATCCGCGTTTCGGCCCGCTCCTCGGGCGTGGCCCCGATCAGGGCCGGGCTCGGGTGGCGCTCTTCCAGGTACTCACAGATGACCGTGATCTCGGCGATGACCGTCCCGTCGTCGAGCACCAGGGCCGGCGTCTGGCCGGCCGGATTGACCGCGTCGGTGTAGGGCGCGCGCCGGTTTTCGCCGCCCATCAGGTCGACATCAACCGTCTCGAGCGCCAGGCCCTTCTCGGCCGCGAACATCCGCACCATGTGCGGGTTGGGGCCCATCGAGGTGTAGAGCTTCATGATGCGTTTCCCTGCCTGTTCTTGTTGTGGCTGCGGCTCAACGGCCGCCCTGGCCGTCGTCGACCTTGATGCTGGTCCCGGTCACCGCGTCGGAGGCCGGCGAGCAGAGGTAGAGCAGCGTGCTGTCCAACTGCGCCGGATCGCCGATCCGCTTGCGCGGCATGTGCTGGCTGATGTCGCCCATCCGCTCGAGCATGCCGTCCATCATCTCCGAGGCGAAAGCCCCCGGCGCGATGGCGTTGACGTTGATGTGGAACTTCGACCACTCGACGGCCAGCGCCTCGGTCATCCGCACCACGGCGGCCTTGCTGACCGAATAGAGGGCGGCGCCCTCCCCGCGATAGCTGTAGGCGGCCATTGAGGCGATGTTGATGATCCGCCCCGGGGCCTTGGCTTCCATCCGCCGCCGCGCGAACTCGCAGGACAGAATCCAGGGAGCCCGCAGGTTGGTGTCCAGCACGGCGTCGATAAGCTCGACCGACATCTTGGTTGCGCGCTGGGCGTCGGGGATGCCGGCGTTGTTGACCAGGATGTCGACCGGCCCCAGCGCCGCTTCGGCCCGGCCGATGACGGCCAGCAGCTGGGCGGTGTCGGTGACGTCCAGCGCCAGCGGCGCGGCGACGCCGCCGTCGGCCGCGATCTCGGCGGCCAGCGCCTCGAGGCGATCGAGCCGCCGGCCGGTGATCGCCACCGTCGCGCCCTGACGCGCCAGGACCTGGGCGAAACGCTTGCCGAGCCCCGACGAAGCCCCTGTCACAAGCGCGACCTTGCCGCTCAGATCGATCGAGGCGTTGGGTAGTGGATAGGACATGGCGGGTGCTCCCTGCTGGCAAGGATACTATCCCGCGCGTGACGGAAGGGCATGAAAGCGCGAAATTGCTTCATGCCCCCGTCACACGGTCGCCCGTATCAGCTTTCGGGTTCGAGGATGACGTGCGCCGGATTCGGCACGAGGTCTTGCGAGGCGCCGGTGACGGCGTCAACGCCGATGCCTATGATGCCGCCGACCAGCACGTTGCCGGCGATGCCGGCGGCGCCGGCCCCCGAGGTCTTGTGCGTCACGGTCACGGTCGCGGGCTTGTAGCCGGGCTTGGTGATCGTCGCGACAAACTCGGACTTGCGCGACATCTTGATGGCGCAAGGCGTGGCGGGGCACTGGTGCCCGTTGCTGGTCTCCACTTTCGCGCCTGACGGTTCGCTGGTGATCTCCCAGGCGTCGGTGGAGCCACGGGTAACCGTGGCGCAGGCGCCGAGCGACAGAACGCCAGCCGAAATGAATAGCGCGCGCGAAACGCGCGTTCTGAAGAAAGTCATGTAACCCCCCAAGGTCGGAATCGACCGGGGTACTCTTTCAGAGGTTGCGCCCCGGAGATAGGCCCGTGCGCGCTAATAAGTGCGCGCTAGAAGTTCACCCGCCGACTGATCGCGCCGTCGACCAGCAGGTTCACGCCGCTGGTGAAGGAGGAAACGGGGCTCGACAGGAAGACGGCGGCGTTGGCCACATCCTGCGGCGTCGCCATCCGGCCCATCGGGTTGCGCTCCATGGCGCCCTTGAACATCTCCGGCAGGTTCTTCTCGACCATGTGCCAGACGCCGCCGTCGAAATAGACCGTGCCGGGCGAGACGACGTTGGTGCGCAGATGCTTGCCGGCGTACTGGCGGGCCAGCCCCTTGGCGAAGTGGATCAACGCCGCCTTGATCGGGCCATAGGAGCTGCCGTTGTCGGCTTCCGCCGCCGAGACCGAGGCGATGATCACGAACGACGCGTCGCCGGTCGCCTCCGCCGCCTTCAGCAGAGAGGGTTTGGCCGCGTCGAACGCATTGACCATGCCCAGTACGTCGAGCTTGAAGTTCTGCTCCCACGAGGCGGGATCAGCTCCCTGGGCCATGGCGCCGGCGTTGGAGACCAGGATGTCGATGCCGCCCAGTTCGACGGCGACCTCCTCGATCCAGGCCTTGAGGGCCGGGCCGTTCATGATGTCGACGGACTTGCCCGTCGCCTTGACGCCGGTCTTGCGCAGAGCCTCGACGGTCTCTGCGACCTGCTCGGCGTTGCGGGCGCAGACGGCGACATTGGCGCCCTCGGCCGCGAGGGTTTCGGCGATCGCCCGGCCGATGCCGCGCGTCCCCCCGAGAATGACCGCGTTCTTGCCGCCGAGTTGAAGGTCCATCTGCGCGTCCTCTTGTCTTGTTGGGCGGCACCTTAAGGACCGCCGATGTGAAAGCAAACCGGCGCGCCCGCCTCAGCCGGACAGGCGCGCGCGCCGACTGGCCGAGACCGCCAGGAAGATGGCCGGCGCCACCACCAGCGCCGCCAGCACGAAGGGTCCGTTGATATAGGCGGCGAAGACCAGGCTGACGCTGAGGGGTCCGGCCACCCGGGCCAGGGCCCCCGCCGCGTTGTTCAGCCCCATGATCTGACCTTGCCGGTGAGGATCGGCGACCCGGGAGATCATCGCCGCCACGTTGGGAAACGCCACCGACTGACCCATCGCCGTCACGCACATCAGCGCGGTCGTCATCACGCCGCCGGTCGAGAAGATCTGCAGGATCATCGCCACCACGGTCAGCGCCATCCCGGACGCCAGCATGGGCCCCTCCCCGAACCGTTCGGACAGGCGACCGGTGATCAGGGTCTGGGTGAAGAAGGCGGCGACGCCCACGAAAGCGAAGCTCAAGCCCACGTCACGGGGACCCCAGTCGAACCGGGCCTGGGCCCACAGTCCGAACACCGACTCGATGCCGGTGAAGGCGAACCCGATCAGGAAGGTCAGCAGCATCAGCCGGGCGATCACGGGATGTCGGAACGCCTCCGCCATCGCCGCCCAGCGGCTGGGCTTGTCCGTGAAGCCCGTCTCCCGCACCCGGCTTTCGCGGATGAACAGCATGATGGCGATCACGCAGAGCAGAGCCAGGCCCGAGGCGATGAACAACGGAATGCGGAAGCCGGCGGGCCCGGCGTTGGTGTGGGCGAACAGGCCGCCGATCGAGGGGCCGACGATCAGGCCCACGTTCCAGGCCGCGCCCTGGTAGGATAGCTGACGCGCGCGCTTCTCGGGCGGTGTGACATCGGCGATGTAGCCCTGGATCACCGCCCCGTTGCCGGCCGCCATGCCGCCGACCAGCCGGATCAGGAAGGCCGCCCAGATCCCGGGCGCGAAGGCCAGCGCCAGGTAGCAGAGACAGTTGGCGCTGATCGTCCAGATCAGGATGGGCTTGCGACCCAGCCGGTCGGACAGTCGCCCCCAGAACGGCTCGCCGAAGAAGGCGCCCACCGAATAGGCCGAGAAGATCAGCGCCATCTGCCAGGGCGGCGCGTCGAACGACTTGGCGTAGAAGGGCAACAACGGGACGATGATCCCGAAGCCCAGCATGTTGATGAAGATCACCGCGATCAGCGACGCCGCGGCGAACCGCGGCGCGGGCGGCCTGTCCGGCTGGACCTGCGTCACGAGGCGGCGGGGGCCATCACCCGCGCGCGCAGTCGGCGCATGCCGCCGATCCACCGGTCGTAGTCGGCCGTCTTGCGCTGCATGTAGGTCAGCACCTCGGGGTGCGGCAGGATCAGGAACCGCTCGGCGGCCAGACCGGCGATGACGCTCTCGGCCACTTCGTCGGCCGTCAGCACCCCGTCCAGACTTTGGGGCGAGCCCGAGCCGCCGGCCCGCAGCATGGCGGTGTCGACGCCCTGCGGGCACAGGATCGAGACCTTGATGCCCTGATCGCCGTGCGTGATCGACAGCGACTCCGCGAAGCCGACGGCGGCGTGCTTGGTCGTCGAATAGACGGCGCCGCCGATCTGCGACAGCAGTCCGGCGGCCGACACGGTGTTGAGGATGTAGCCGCCGCCCCGCGCCGTCATGCCGGGGATGACCGCCCGGGCCGCGTGGACGTGGGCCATGACATTGACGTTCCAGGCCCTGTGCCAGATGGCGTCCGGCGAGGAGGCCGCGCTTTCGCGGTCCGGGTCGCCGTCGCCGACGCCGGCGTTGCAGCAGAACAGATCGATGCCGCCATGGCGGGCCTCGATGTCGGCGACCATGGCCGCCGTGGCCTCGCCGTCGGAGACATCCAGCGTCACCGCCTCGCCGCCGATCTCCGCCGCCACCGCCGCGGCGCCGTCGCCGTTGCGGTCGGCGACCACCACCACGGCCGCGCCGGCCGTGGCGAAGCGACGGCAGAGCGCCGCGCCGATGCCGTCCGCGCCGCCGGTCACGACCACGACCTTGTCCCTGACGTCCATGTTCCTGCCCCCCTGGCGACCGCGGTTCAGCCCGCGTCGGCGTATCCGGCGTACGAGTGTTTCAGCGTGGCGTGGTTGAGCAGCATCTCGGCGACCTGCCGCGTGCCCGAGGCGTCGAAGATGCGGGTGCGCACCCAGTAGGACTCGGTCCGCTTGCTCTCGGCCAGGGCGACGATCTCGCGCCGCAGGACGTAGTCCTCGCCGACGAACAGCGGTCCGTCGATCAGCCGGATCTCCTGGTCGGCGAACAGCCCCACGGCCGGCCCCTTGACCGGGAACTCGGCCTGCCGGCTGGAGTACTCGGCCAGCACGCTGATCATCTCCAGCGGAATGATGGCCCGGCCCCAGGGCGAGGCGGCGTCGTCGCTGTACCAGGGCGAGGACTCGGTGATGGCCGCCAGCTTCTGGTTCAGGCTGAACGGATAGAGCGCGCCCATGTGCTGGTCGGGGTCCATGCGCACCGTCTCGTCGCGGGCCCCGGTCATGCCGACCTTCAGGTCTTCCAGGATCAGCAGCTTGTCCGGGGGGCGAAGCGCCGCCATGCGTTGCTCGAGCAGGGTCGGTCCGGCGTCCGTCCCCAGGCTGGCGCTCGCTTCGAGCACCGGCGTTCCGTCGGCCTTCTCGGCCCAGACCCGGGTCATCTTCGCGCCCTCGGGCGGGATCTCGGCGAAGGCGCGCACCGCTTCACCCTCGACGACCATGTTCAGGTAGTGGGACGAGATGCAGCCCCGCTCATGCCAGGCCCGGCCCCAGATCTTCTCCAGCAGCGGCGGGAACAGGCTGAAGTGGGTCGGCCCCTCGATGGGTCCGGCGCGAAAACCGAGCTTCTCGGCCATCGCGTCGTCGTGGATGGAGGCGTGGCCGCCGTACTCCTGGTCACCGAGCATCTGGCGCGGATGGCGCAGCGGACCGGCGATGGCGAGCGGTGTGTCGAAGCTCATGATCGTATCCCTTGGCCGGCGCGTCAGGCCGCGTCTTCGAGCTTCAGCTGTTCGCGAAGCTCCCGCTTCAGGAACTTGCCGCTGGCGTTGCGTGGCAGCGGCTGGTCGAGCAGCCAGACATAGCGCGGCGCCTTGTGCTTGGCGGCGAGGCCGATGCAGTGCTGGCGAAGCGCTTCTGCCGAGACGGTCTCTCCGGGTCGCAGCACGATGGCAGCCGCGACCTCTTCACCCAGCCGGGCGTCCGGCACGCCGAAGACGCAGCACTCGGCGATCGCCGGATGCTCGTGAAGCGTGGCCTCGACTTCGGCGCAGTAGACGTTCTCGCCGCCGCGCAGGACCATGTCCTTCTTGCGGTCGACCAGGAAGATGAAGCCGTCCTCATCCAGGCGGGCGACGTCGCCGGTGTGCAGCCAGCCGTCGGTGATCGACTCGGCGGTGGCATCGGGCCGGTTGATGTAGCCCTTGATCACCGAGGCGCCGCGCACCCACAGCTCGCCCGGCTGGCCGGGGGGCAGCTCGTTGCCGGCGTCGTCGACGACCCGGGTCTCGAAGCTCGGCATCGCCCGGCCGCAGCTCGCCGGCTTGTCGACGAAGAAGTCGCCGGAGATCGAGGTGATGATGCCGCAGGTCTCGGTCATGCCGTAGCCGGTGTTGGGCCGGGCGGTCGTGACCGTCTTCTCGATCTTGTCGACGAGGTCCGGCTGGATCTGCGCGCCGCCGCCGCCGACCGAAAGCAGGCTGGAGGTATCGTACTTGCCGAAGTCGGGATGGGTGACCAGCTCACGCGCCATCACCGGCACGCCGCTGACCGTCATGATCTTTTCGCGCTCGATCAGCTTCAGCGCCTCGCCGGCGTCCCAGCGGTACATCAGCACCATCTTGCCGCCCGCCGCCGTCGTCGCGTAGGCGCCGCAGTTGTTGGCCGTGACGTGGAACAGCGGCGTGGTCACCAGCGTCACCGGGATCGGCGGCGGCGCCTCGGGATCGAGGAACACGCCGGTGCCGCGCTGCGTCGCGAGGCTCGTCACCTGACCGGCGAACATCATGTTCATCAGGTTGTTGACGCAGCCGCGATGGGTCAGCTGCGCGCCCTTGGGAAAGCCGGTGGTGCCCGAGGTGTAGAAGATGCAGGCGTCGGAATCGGGATCGACGGCCACCGCCGGCAGGTCGCCGCCACGAGCCAGGACATCGGCGAAGGAGACCGCGCCTGGCGGGACGGTGTCGGCCCGAACGGCCACCAGCACGGCGTCGCCCAGCATGCCCGGCTGCTCGGCGATCCGCGCGATACGCTCGGCATCGGCGAACACCACCTTCGGATCCGAGTCCTTGAAGCCGTAGGCCATCTCGCCGGCCGTCCACCAGGCGTTCATGCCGACCACCGCGACGCCGATCGAGACGCCCGCCCAGTAGACCAGCATCCACTCCGGATAGTTGCGCATGGCCACCGCGACCCGGTCGCCCGGTCGCACGCCCTGGTCCATCAGCCAGTTGGCGATCGCGGCCACCTTGGCGTGCGCCTCGCCATAGGTGATCCGCTCATCCTCATAGACCAGGTAGTCCCGGTCGGCGAAGGCCAGGGTCGACAGCCACAGCTCACGGACGCTGGGCGGCGCGGCCAGGAAGGCGCGGATCGGCGCGCCGCCGACCTCCACCGTCGTGATCTCGAACGGCGCTCCGGGCCCCGTCAGTTCCGCCCAGGCCTTGTCGAGTTCCGCATAATGCACGACGCCGTTCCTTCTTCACGTTCCACCCACACCCGCTCTGCGGCAGGTTGCTGTCGCCCATGATGGCCCGCCCTTCTCGCCGTTGCGAGATGCAAACCGGCCGGCGATGGAGAAATATGTGAACGGCGATCACGGGCTGGCGCCTGGCGACGCCGGAAGAGGGCTTGCGCCGCCGGTTCGGCCCGGCGAAGACGGCTGCAAAGCAAGAGAAGCGCAGGGAGCAAGATCGTTGGTCGATTCAACAATGACGTTCGACGAGGTCATTCAGGGCCGCCGCAGCATTCGCGGCTACAAGCCCGACCCGGTTCCCAGGGCCCTGATCGAGGAGATCATCGGCCTGGCGATGCGCGCGCCGTCGTCAATGAACACCCAGCCGTGGAACTTCTATGTCGTCACCGGCGAACCGTTGAACAGGATCCGCGCCGGCAACACCGAGCGAACCCTGGCCGGGGTCCCGCAATCGCGCGAGTTCCGCACGGGTCAGGCCTTTGCGGGTCAGCATCGCGACCGGCAGGTCGGCGTCGCCAAGCAGTTGTTCTCCGCGATGGGGATCGCACGCGACGACGCGGACATGCGCCAGGACTGGGTGCTGCGCGGCTTCCGCCAGTTCGACGCGCCCGTCTGCATCATCGTGACCTATGACCGTGTGCTGGACGGCAGCGACGATACGCCGTTCGATTGCGGCGCCGTGGCGACCAGTCTGGTCAACGCCGCCTGGTCCCGCGGACTGGGCGCCGTGATCAACAGCCAGGGCATCATGCAATCACCCGTGGTGCGTGAGCACGCGGGGATCGCCGACGATCAGGTCATCATGAAGAGCATCGCGCTGGGCTGGCCGGACGACACCTTCCCGGCGAATGCGGTCGTTTCCGAACGCAAGTCTGTGGAGGAGGCGACGGTGTTTGTCGGGTTCGACGACCAGTCCCGGGACTGATCGAGAGCCGGGGCGCGGCGGGCCTATTTGAAGAACCGCACCGGCTCCGAGCCGTCCCAGCGCTCGGCCGCCTTGCGGATGTGGGCGAACGTCCGGCCCTTGGTTCCGCTGATGTCCGAGATCTCGATCACCGTGACGGGGTGCGCCTGGGTGTCGAAGTAGGCGAAGCGGCCCTGCTCGCCGCCGATCTGGCCCTCGTGGCCGACGACGTAGCCGAGCGACAGGGCCTTGTCGTAGAGGCCCTGATAGTCGGTGGTCCAATAGGACATGTGCTGCAGCCCCTCGAGGCCGGCGTCGAGGAATTCCCTGTACATCGAGGGGGCGTCGTTGCGCTGCTGGATCAACTCGATCTGCAGGTCGCCGGAGTTGGCGAGCGCGATGGACATCTTTACGTCCGACGGCTGGCCGCGGTGGGAGAACCAGTCGGTCTTCACATCCTCGATGTAGAACCAGGGGCCGACGCCCATGACCTCGATCCAGTGGGTCATCGCCGCCTCGATGTCGCGGACGACGTAGCCGTTCTGGCAGACCTTCCCGAAGACGCGGCTCATGGGCCCTAAGCCCCCGCGCTGTCCCCGAACGGCCGCAGGCCCAGGTCCTTCATCAGCAGGCTGTCCTCGTCCTGGCCCGGCAGCGGGGTGGTCAGCAGCTTGCCGCCGACGAAGATCGAGTTGGCGCCGGCCAGGAAGCAGAGGGCCTGGGTCTCACGGCTCATGTCGTCGCGGCCGGCCGACAGGCGAACCATGGACTTGGGGCAGACCAGCCGGGCGACGGCGACGGTGCGCACGAACTCAATCGGGTCGATCTCGCCCTCGCGCTTGATGCGGTCGCCCAGCGGCGTGCCGGCCACCGGCACCAGGGCGTTGACCGGCAGGCTGTCGGGATGGACCGGCAGGGTGGCCAGCTGGTGCAGGAAGCTGGCGCGGTCGGCGCGGCTCTCGCCCATGCCGACGATGCCGCCGCAGCAGGTCGAGATGCCGGCGTCGCGCACGTGCTGCAAAGTGTCCAGCCGGTCGTCGTAGGTGCGGGTGGTGACGACCTTGTCGTAATACTCCGGCGAGGTGTCGAGGTTGTGGTTGTAGTAGTCGAGGCCCGCGTCCTTCAGGGCCACCGCCTGCTCGGCCTTGAGCATGCCCAGCGTCACGCAGGTCTCCAGGCCCAGGGCCTTCACCTCGGTGATCATCTCCGCCACCTTCGGCAGGTCGCGGTCCTTCAGGTCGCGCCAGGCGGCGCCCATGCAGAAGCGCTGCGCCCCGCCGGCCTTGGCGGCCCGGGCGGCGACCACGACGGTGTCGAGGTCCATCAGCTTCTCGGCCTTGAGCCCGGTCTTGAACGAGGCCGACTGGCTGCAGTAGCCGCAGTTCTCGGCGCAGCCGCCGGTCTTGATGGACAAGAGCTGGCTCAGCTGGATCTCGCTGGGATCAAACCAGCGCCGGTGAACCTGGGCGGCCTGGAAGACCAGATCCATGAACGGCAGGTCAAACAGCGCCTCGACCTCCTCGCACGTCCAGTCGTGACGCGGCAGGGCGGGATCGGCGAAGCGGACGGGAGCGTTCATGGATGTCTCTCCTTGCGGATGTTCAGCGCTCTAGCAGCGAGGGCGCCGCGTGTCATCCCGAAGGCCGTCACCCGGCGCCCGTCATGGCCCGACTCGTTCGGGCCACCCACGAACACACTGGCCGTCGTGCGTCCTTCGACACGCCGCTTCGCGGCTGCTCAGGATGACTGGAAGAGAAGGCTATTACTCTAGTCATGCTGAGCAGCGCCCGCAGGGCGCGTGTCGAAGCACGCAATGACCGGGCTAGCTCACCACGCATGGGTGGCCCGAACGAGTCGGGCCATGACGGGAAGGGGACGGAGGAAAGGACGTCAACCCTTGATCACCTTCCCGCCCTTCATCACAAAACCAACCTTCTTCAGCACCGTCACATCGGCCAGCGGGTCGGCGTCGACGGCGATCAGGTCGGCCTGTTTGCCCGTTTCCAGGCTGCCGATCAGGTCGCCGAGGCCGAGCAGGTCGGCGGCGTTGACGGTGGCGGCCTTGATGGCGTCCATGGGCGTGAGGCCGTACTTGACCAGCAGCTCGAACTCATCGGCGTTGCGTCCGTGCTTGGAGACGCCGGCGTCGGTGCCGAAGGCGATGCGGACGCCGCGCGGGAAGGCCTTCTTCAGCGACTCGCCGGTGATGGTGATGCGCCAGTCGATCTTGGCCCGCACCTCCGGCGCATAGGCGTTGGGGTCCTTCGCGATCCGCTCCAGGTAGCCGTTCACCGTCGACAGGGTCGGCACGTAGTAGGCCTTCGTCTTCAGGAACAGCTGGATGGTCTCCTCATCCATGATGGTGCCGTGTTCGATCGAGTCGGCGCCGTAGCGCAGGGCCAGCTTGATGCCGTCGGCGCCGTGGGCGTGGACGGCGACCTTCTTGCCGTAGAGGTGGGCTGTCTCGATCAGCGCCTTCGCCTCGTCGTCGAACATCTGGGCGCCCAGGCCCGCGCCGATGCGGCTGTTCACGCCGCCGGTGGTGGCGATCTTGATGACGTCGGCGCCGCGGCCGATCTGCCGCCGAACGGCCTGGCGGCAGGACTCGGGACCGTCGCAGACATTGTCGTGCGGGATGACGTCGGCCAGTTCGTCGTTGAAGCCCAGTCGCCCGTCCATGTGGCCGGAGGTGGTGGAGATCGAGTTCCCGGCGTCGACGATGCGCGGACCGACCACCCGTCCCATGGAGATCGCGTCGCGCAGGGCCAGGGTCACCCCGGCGTCGTCCCCGAGATTGCGCACCGTGGTGAAGCCGGCGTCCAGGGTCTTGCGGGCGTTCCAGGCGGCCTCGTAGGCGAAGTCGGCGGGGGTGTCGGTGACGCCGGCCAGCTGGCCCTCGGCGCCGGCGCGGTCGGAAACCAGATGCACGTGGCTGTCGATCAGGCCGGGCAGCACGAATTTCGTCGACAGGTCGATGACCCTGGCGCCGGGGAACTCCGAGGCGGGGACGAAGCCGTCGCGCACCGCCTCGATGCGGCCGCCGCGGATGACCAGGGTGGCGTTGCGCCGCGGGGCCTGGCCCGGACGGTCGAGCAGGGTCCCGGCATGGACCAGGGTCACGTCCGACGGCGCCTGGCGGGCCGAGGCGGTCATGCCCAGCAGGCCGGCGCAGGCCACGGCGGCGGCGGCCAGAAGACCTCGTCTCATCAACATCGCGAATGCTCCCCACTACAACTGAAGCGCCAGCCTAGAGGGCCCGCGCGCTTGCGGGAAGCCGCCTGACGCGCCACAGCCAGACAATGACGACGCCGACCCGCGAGATCGAACTGAAGTTCCTGCTGGACGCCGCCGCCGTTCAGGCGGTGCTGGCCGCCCTGCCGCCGGGCCAGACGGTGGTGAAGGACATGGTGGCGACCTACTTCGACACCGCCGACCACTGGCTGCGTCGGCAAGGCTTCGGGCTTCGCGTGCGGCGCTCGGGCGGTGAGCGCATCCAGACCCTGAAGGCGGGGATCGAGGACGACGGCGGACGAGACGAGTGGGAATGGCCGGTGACAACCGACACGCCGGACGTGGCGCTGGTGGCCGACACGCCGGCCGCCCTGCCGGTCGGCGCGGCGCTGGTTCCGCTGTTCACGGTGGTCAGCCGCCGGACGCTGCGGATGGTGCGGACGGATGAAGCGGTGATCGAGCTGGTCATCGACGACGCACGGGTCGAGGCCGACGATCGCGTCGACACCTTCCTGGAGCTGGAGCTGGAGCTGAAGGGCGGTCAGGCCGGTGCTCTGGAGGCGCTGGCGGCGCGCCTTTCGGCGGTCGCCGACCTGACGCCGACGGGTCTGACCAAGGCGGGGCGCGGCTTCCGGATGCTGACCTCGGTCGGCGAGACATAAGGATATCTTTATATCCATGTTGAAGAGATGGGCGCGGGCGGCTATAGAGCGCTCACACCGACAAAGGAGCCTCCGCGTGACCGACAGCATCGTGCGCGACCTTTCCCTGGCCGACTACGGCCGCAAGGAAATCGCCATCGCCGAAACCGAAATGCCGGGCCTGATGGCCGTGCGCGAGGAATTCGGCAAGGACCAGCCGCTGAAGGGAGCCCGGATCGCCGGCTCCCTGCACATGACCATCCAGACGGCGGTGCTGATCGAGACGCTGACGGCGCTGGGCGCCGACGTGCGCTGGGCCAGCTGCAACATCTTCTCGACCCAGGACCACGCCGCCGCCGGCATCGCCGCGACCGGCGTGCCGGTCTTCGCCGTCAAGGGCGAGACCCTCTATGAGTACTGGCAGTACACCCACCGCATCTTCGAGTGGTCGGACGGCGGCTATCCGAACCTGATCCTCGACGACGGCGGCGACGCCACCCTGCTCTGCGTGCTGGGCCCGAAGGCTGAACAGGACCCGACCCTGCTCGATAACCCGCAGAACGAGGAGGAAGAAGCCCTCTATGCGGTGATGAAGACCTATCTGCGCGACAAGCCGGGCTTCTATTCCGCCATCCGCGACTCGGTCACCGGCGTGTCGGAAGAGACCACCACCGGCGTGCACCGCCTCTACCAGCTGGCCGCCAAGGGCGAGCTGCCGTTCCCGGCCATCAACGTCAACGACAGCGTCACCAAGTCCAAGTTCGACAACCTCTACGGCTGCCGTGAGAGCCTGGTCGACGCCATCCGCCGCGGCACCGACGTCATGCTGTCGGGCAAGGTCGCCGTGGTCTGCGGCTACGGCGACGTGGGCAAGGGCTCGGCCGCCTCGCTGCGCCAGGGCGGCGCCCGGGTGATCGTCACCGAGATCGACCCGATCTGCGCCCTGCAGGCGGCCATGGAGGGCTACGAAGTCCAGACCATGGAAGACATCGCCGACAAGGCCGACATCTTCGTCA
>JAUSPV010000037.1 GCA_030652755.1 Caulobacter sp.
GACGAACTCGGCGAGGGTCTGCGGGCGCAGCGCCTTGTCGGTCGGCTCGAAGGTCTGGGCCTCGCCGGAGATGATGCGGTCGGTCATGGGGTAGGCTCACTGCGTGGTTCGACACGCGCTTCGCGCTGCTCACCATGACTAAGAAAATAGTCATCCTGAGCAGGCCCGCAGGGCCGTGTCGAAGGACGCAACCCACTCAACGCCCGATCTCCTGCAGCGCCGCCTTGATCAGCGCGGAGACATCAGCGTCCTCGCCCAGCCGCAGCGCGGACTGCTCGACCGCGCGGCGGGCGACGGGCTCGGCGATGCCCAGGCCCATCAGCCCGGCCACCGCCTCGCCGGCGGCGGACGGTTTGGCGGGCTCCTGCGACGGGATCGAGGCATGGAAGGCCGCGACCGGGCCGTCGGTGATCGGCTTGTCCTTCAGCTCGGTGACGATGCGCTGGGCCAGCTTGGGGCCGACGCCGTTGGCGCGGCCGACCAGGGCCTTGTCGTCCCGGGCCACGGCGCCGGCCAGTTCGGCGGGCGAGGCGATGTCCAGCACCGCCATCGCCGCCTTGGGCCCGACGCCCTGGATGGCGGTCAGCAGCACGAAGGCCCGGCGCTCGTCGCGGGAGGCGAAGCCGTACAGGCGCGGGCCCTGGGCCTCGCTCCAGGTGTGCTCGATATGCAGCAGGGTTTCGTCGCCGACGGCGGGCAGGCGGCCGAGTGTCTTCGATCCACAGCGCACGACATAGCCGACGCCGCCGACGTCGATCAGCATCTCCTCCTCGCCGACCTCGGCGACGATCCCGCGAAGGCGGCCGATCATGCGGACTTCCTTTCGCGGGCGAGCAGGGCGGCCAGGGCCGTCGCCGCGGCGGTTCCGCCCGGCTGGCGCGGGGCCTTGCGGGCGTGGGCGTGGGCGATGGCCACCGCCAGGGCGTCGGCGGCGTCCTGGGTCGGCGCGCCGGCGGTCGGCAGCAGGCGGGCGATCATGAAGGCGATCTGGTCCTTGTCGGCGCCGCCCGTCCCGACCACGGCCTTCTTGACCTCGCGGGCGGCGTACTCGGCGACCACGAGGCCGGCCTGGGCGGGCGCCAGCATGGCGGCGGCGCGGGCGTGGCCGAGCTTCAGCGTCGACTGGCCGTTGGTGTTGACGAAGGTCTCCTCGATCGCCGCCTCGTGCGGCGCGTGTTCGGCGACGATGGCGGCCACGCCCTCGAACAGGGCCAGCAGCCGGTCGGACAGCGGCGCGGCCTCGCGGGGCGCGATCACGCCGTGCGCGATCCAGGTCAGGCGCGAGCCCTCGACCGCCACCATGCCCCAGCCGGTGCGGCGCAGGCCGGGGTCGAGCCCGAGGATGCGAATCGGCGTGTTCATCATGTGTTCTATAGAATGGCCGGAATCCTGAACGAAGCGGAAAGGACCACCTCAGTGGTTGCGCGGCAGGATCTCGAACTCGACCACCTTCTTATCCTCGCGCAGGACATGGGCGAGGGCGTCGATATGGCCAAGCGAGGCGCAGCGGATTGTGACGCCATGCTCGATCAGCACGCCTTTCTTGATCAGGCGGTTGCTGAACGGGGAGGGGTCCAGCTTCAGGCTCTTCAGCCGCTCGCGGATCTCCACCGCGTCCGGCGCGCCCTCTCGCTTGTAACGGATGGTCACCTCGGCGACCTGCTGTTGCGGCAGCCAGCCGTCGACGGTCCGCAGCACCGCCAGCACGATCAGCGACAGCACCGTGCCGCCGACGGCCACGCTCCACATGCCCATGCCGAACATCACGCCCAGCGCCGAGGTCGTCCAAAGGGAGGCGGCCGTGGTCAGGCCGTGCACCGAGAAGCCCTCGCGGAAGATCACGCCGCCGCACAGGAAGCCGACGCCGGTCAGGATGCCGTGCGCCATCCGCACCGGGTCGATGCGCACCACGCTTTCCGGCGTCGCGGCGTTGATCCACCCGTACTGGTGATTGGCGCCGACCATCAGCATGGCGGCCGTCAGGGCCAGCAGGGCGTGGGTCCGGAAGCCGGCAGGCTGGCCGCGATGTCCGCGCTCGATGCCTACAAGACTGCCGGCCAGAAGGGCGCCCAGAAGCGGCAGGAAGTACTCCGGCTTGAAGAGAAGGGCCTGTGTCCAGTCCATGGGGCGTCTCCGTTCGGCGGGACCGCCGAGGGAACGACGGATCGTCCTCGGGAACAAGGTCGATCCCAAGGGATTCAGGTGTGGAAGGAGAAAGCCATGCCCCGTGAACTGATCGATACCGGAACCGACAAGCGCTACGTGCGTCGCGACGACAAGGGCCGCTTCAAGGACGTCGTCGATGTCGGCAAGTCGCTGGCCGCCGACCAGCGCACCAAGGCCCGCACCACGGTAAAATCCGGCGATGGCGACCGCGGCGATCAGAAGAAGCGCTGACCGGCGGCGGCGCGTCGGGATAGGGAGCTGCGCCAATTGAGTCTTGCCCCGGCTGACCGTCCCGCCTGAGACTGCCCCCACAATCGAGGGGACGTTCTGATGCGAATCGTGCGGCGAGTGCTGGCGGCGATGGTGATGGCGGCGGCGCTGCCAGGCCTGGCGGGGGCCCAGGGGTCGGGGCCGAGGCCTGACCAGGTCCAGTTCCGGGAGCTCTACAAGGAGCTCGTCGAGATCAACACCACCCTGTCGGTCGGCGACTGCACGGCGGCGGCCAGGGCGATGGCGGCGCGGCTGAGCGCGGCGGGCTATCCCGACAGCGACCTGCACCTGATCGTCGAGCCGACCCATCCGAAGGAGGGCAACCTTGTCGCCATCCTTCCGGGCCGGGACCCCAAGGCCAAGGCGATCCTGCTGCTGGCCCACATCGACGTGGTCGAGGCCGACCGCGCCGACTGGACGCGCGACCCCTTCACCCTGATCGAGGAGGACGGCTGGTTCTACGCCCGCGGCGCGACCGACGACAAAGCCCAGGCGGCGATCTGGGTCGATGCGCTGATCCGCTACAAGACCGAGGGCTACAGGCCGCGCCGGACCATCAAGATGGCCCTGACCTGCGGCGAGGAGAGCGATGACGCGCTGAACGGCGCCAATCTGCTGGTCACCAAGCACCGCGACCTGATCGACGCCGGGCTGGCGCTGAACGAGGGCGCGGGCGGCCTGCTCGGTCCGGACGGCAAGCCGGTGTCGCTGTCGATCCAGTCCGGGGAGAAGATCTACCAGGACTTCCACTTCGAGGTGACCAACCCGGGCGGTCACTCCAGCCGGCCGGTCAAGGAGAACGCTCTGACCCGGCTGTCGGCGGCGCTGATCAAGGTCGGCGAGGACGACTTCCCGGTGCAGTTGAACGAGACCACCCGCGCCTATTTCACCGCCATGGCGCCCCTGGTCGACGCCGAGAGCGGCGCGGCGATGCGGGCGCTGGTCGCCGATCCGGCCGACGCCAGGGCGGCGGCGGTCATCGCGCGCAATCCGATGTGGAACAGCATGCTGCGCACCACCTGCGTGCCGACGCAGGCAAAAGCCGGCCATGCGCCCAACGCCCTGCCGCAGCGGGCCTGGGCCAACGTGAACTGCCGCATGTTCCCGGGAACCACCACCGCCCAGACCGCCGCCCGGCTGGCCCAGGTGATCGGCGACGACAAGGTCGCCATCACGCCCGACGAAACGGCCCTGCTCACCCCGCCGCCGCCACCGCTGTCGGACGCCGTCATGGGGCCGCTGCGCAAGCGGGGCGCGCAGTTCTGGCCTGGCGTGCCGATCGTGCCGTTCCAGACCACGGGGGCCACGGACGGCAAGTACACCAACGCCGCCGGCATCCCGACCTACGGCCTGACCGGCATCTTCGCCGACTCCAGCGGCAACGGCGCCCACGGCCTCAACGAGCGCATCCTCGTCAAGTCGCTCTATGACGCGCGGGACTTCCTGTACGTGCTGGTGAAGGACTACGCGGACCAGAAGTAGGCGGGCGGCGCGGCGGCCCGAAAATTATTTCGGGCCGAGCGGGAACCGTTGTGGTTCTGAGGGGTTGCGCACGGGTCACCGGGACATCCAGGCGACGCAAGGGGGATAACAATATGCCGCGGCTGCAACGGGTTGCGCCCTGATGGCGGTCATTCTCGTGGTCGAAGATGAGGCTTTCATTCGCCAGGCGGCGGAATGGGCGATCGAGGACCTGGGTCATACGCCGCTGCTGGCCGATGATCTGGCCAGCGCGCTCGTGTTCCTGTCAGACCCCCGCCATATCGACGGCCTCTTCGTGGATATAAGGCTCGGGGCTTTGGCGCTTGGCGGCTACGACATCGCCAACCAGGCTGTCGGACTGAGGCCGAAACTGCCGGTGCTCTACACCTCGGGGACACCGCTGAGCGACGACATGTCCGCTCTGTTCGTCGGCGGCGGGCAGTTCATCCAGAAGCCCTATTCGCCGTCGCAGCTCGAGTTCTCCGTACGCAAGCTCCTGCACTAAGTCCAGGTGACGACTTCGCTCCCGAAGCCGTCATGTCCGGTCAACCAGAGTTAGGAACCTCCATCTCGAGTTCGAAGACGGAGACGGGCGAGGAGTCTTTCGCCCAGGCTGTGGGCGTCACCGATGACGGCCAGACCGAGGAATCCATCGTCAAGACCGGCGCCCTTCAAAGCGCTATCTTCAACAGCGCCAACTTTTCCAGCATCGCGACCGACGCCAGGGGCGTGATCCAGATCTTCAATGTCGGGGCGGAGCGGATGCTCGGCTACACGGCCGCCGAGGTGATGAACACCATCACGCCGGCCGACATTTCCGATCCCCAGGAACTGGTCGTCCGCGCCCGGGCCCTGAGCGCGGAACTGGCCACACCGATCGAGCCGGGCTTCGAGGCGCTGGTGTTCAAGGCCTCGCGCGGCATCGAGGACATCTACGAGCTGACCTACATCCGCAAGGACGGCACCCGGTTTCCGGCGGTCGTCTCGGTGACGGCGCTGCGGGACGCGGCCGGCGCCATCATCGGCTACCTGCTGATCGGCACCGACAACACCGCGCGCAAGCTCGTCGAGGAAGAGCAGAAGCGGTCGGACCAGCGATTGCGGGACCAGCAGTTCTACACCCGCTCGCTGATCGAATCGAACATCGACGCCCTGATCACCACCGATCCGGCCGGCATCATCACCGACGTCAACAAGCAGACCGAGGCGCTCACCGGTTCGACCCGCGACGAGTTGATCGGCGCGCCGTTCAAGGACTGCTTCACCGACCCCGAACGGGCCGAGGCGGGGATCAAGCGCGTGCTCGGCGAAAAGTCGCTCACCGACTACGAGCTGACCGTCCGCAGCCGCGACGGCAAGCAGACGGTCGTGTCCTACAACGCCACCACCTTCTATGATCGAAGCCGCACGCTGCAGGGCGTGTTCGCGGCGGCGCGCGACGTCACCGAGCGCAAGCGCGTCGAGGCGGAGCTGCAGCAGGCCAAGGCCGACGCCGAGAGCGCCAGCCGGACGAAGTCCGACTTCCTGGCCAGCATGAGCCACGAAATCAGAACGCCCATGAACGCGATCATGGGCATCGCCGACCTGCTGGCCAAGACCACCCTGACGCCCGAGCAGGACAAGTACGTCCAGATCTTCCGCCGCTCCGGCGACAACCTGCTCAACCTGATCAATGACATTCTCGACCTGTCCAAGGTCGAGGCCTCGCAACTCGACCTGGAGCGGACGGGCTTCTCGCTGAGCGACCACCTCGAGAAGGTGATCGAGATGGTGTCGCCCAAGGCGCAGGAGAAGGGGCTGACGCTGATCTGCGAGATCGCGCCGGGCGTCAGCAACAACCTGGTCGGCGATCCGACCCGGCTGCGTCAGGTGCTGCTGAACCTGCTCGGCAACGCCATCAAGTTCACCGAGACCGGCGAGGTCTCCCTGAAGGTCGAGCTGGATCGGGATCCGTCCATGCCGACGGCGCTGCGGTTCCTGGTCGCCGACACGGGCATCGGCATCGCGGCCGACAAGCTCGGCCGTGTCTTCGAACGCTTCACCCAGGCCGACTCCTCCACCACCCGCCGGTTCGGCGGCTCGGGTCTGGGCCTGACGATCTCGAAGCGCCTCGTCGAACTTATGGGCGGCCGGATCTGGGTCACCAGCAGGGTCGCCAGAGGCAGCGTCTTCGCCTTCGCCCTCCCGTTTGAAGTCTGGGCCGGCGCGAGGCGCGCCAGAAGCGCGCCGGTGGGCGCCGGGCCCGAGGCGCCGCTGCCGGCGTTGCGCATCCTCATGGCCGAGGACTCGCCCGACAACTGCACCATCGCGCTGGCCTATCTCGAGGGCACGCCCTACCTCGTCGATGTCGCCGAGACGGGGCTGATCGCCTGCGAGATGTTCGAAGCCGGTCAGTACGACCTGGTGCTGATGGACCGTCAGATGCCCGTCCGCGACGGCCTGACCGCGACGCGGATGATCCGGGCGTGGGAGGAGGCGAACCATCGCGCCCCGACCCCGATCATCGCCCTGACGGCGTCAGCGCTGAAGGGCGACCGCGAGACCTGCCTGGCGGCGGGTTGCACCGCCTATCTGACCAAGCCGATCAAGCAGGATGTTCTGCTTCAGGCGATCCGGGACTACGCCGTGATCGCCCCGCGGCCGCCGACGGGCGATGTTCCCGTCGACGAGTCCCGGTCATGGCGGCCCAACGCCCGGCTGGCGGCCCGGATTCCGGCCTACCTGGACAGTTGCCGGCAGCATGTCGTCACGATGCGGGCGGCGCTGGATCGCGCCGACTTCGAGGCGGTGACGATCCTGGGGCACAACATGCGCGGATCGGGCGGCGCGTTCGGCTTCCTGGCGATCACCGACCTCGGCGCCGGCCTGGAGCAGGCGGCGGGAGACGCCGATTTCGGCGCCTCGCGCAGGCTGGTGGACGAACTGTCCGGCTACCTGGACAAACAGAACTGATGGAGGCCGCCCTGACACCGGGCGACCGCCGCGACTACCCCAGCTTGGCCATGTCCGCTTCGCTGATGTCCTCGTTGGAGTAGACGTTCTGGACGTCGTCGTCGTCTTCGAGGGCGTCCAGCAGGCGCATCAGGGTGGCGACGGTTTCGCCCTCGACGGTGACCGTCGACTTCGGTCGCCAGATGACCTTGGTCGAGGACGCCTCGCCAAACACCTTCTCCAGCGCGGTGGCGACTTCGTTCAGGTCCTCGAAGGCGGTGTAGACCGTGTGGCCCGAGCCCTCTTCGCCGAGGTCGGACTCGACGTCGGCGGCGCCGGCCTCGATGGCCGCTTCCATCATCTCGTCTTCGCCGGCGACCTTGGCCGGGTAGCTGATCTCGCCCATGCGGTCGAAGTTGAAGGTCACCGAGCCGGTCGCGCCCATGTTGCCGCCGAGCTTGGAGAACAGCGAGCGCACGTTGGCGGCGGCGCGGTTCTTGTTGTCGGTCAGCACCTCGACGATGATCCCGACGCTGCCGGGGCCGACGCCCTCGTAGCGGATCTCGGAGTAGTCGGCGGCGTCGCCCATCTGCGACTTCTTGATCGCGCGCTCGATGACGTCCTTGGGCACGCTCTCGGCCTTGGCGTTGTTCACCGCCAGGCGCAGGCGCGGGTTCATGGCCGGGTCGGGCAGGCCGTGCTTGGCGGCCACGGTGATTTCCCGCGACAGCTTGGAAAACAGCTTGGACCGCACCGCGTCGGCGCGCCCCTTGCGGTGCATGATGTTCTTGAATTTTGAGTGGCCGGCCATGCTCGAGTGTCGGTCTCGGTGTTGAAAGGGTCCGGGCTTTTAGCGCCCGTCGCCGCCAGTTTCCAGCGGCAGGCAGTCAATCCGCTCGACCCGTCCCTCGGCCAGGCGGAAAATGGCGTCCTGCGGCACGTCCTGCTTCAGCGTCTCGTCGCGCTCGAGGCCGGCGTACAGGCCGCGCAGAACCCGACCAGCCATGCCGTGCGACACGGCCACCAGCGGGGTGGTCGACGCGGTCGCCTCCGCCAGCCAATCGCCCAGCCGCGCGGCCAGGACCTCGTAGCGCTCGCCGTCGGGTGAGGCGAAATGCCAGTCCCAGCGGGTGGTCCCATCGCGGGCGCCGGGGAAGGCGAAATCGATGTCCTCGTCGGTCATCCCGTCCCAGGCGCCGAGGCTGATCTCGGCCAGGCGCGGGTCGATCTCCGGCGCCCTGAGTCTGGCCGTCCGCATGATAATTTCCGCCGTATGACGCGCCCGGCCCAGCGGACTGCAGACCATCGGCGTTCCGGCGGGAACCCGGGTGGCGAGCAACTCGCCCATTCGGCCGGCCTGCTGAACGCCCAGCGCCGTCAGCGGTGAATCCAGCGCGCCCTGATAGCGGTGAGCCAGGTTGAACTCGGTTTGACCGTGACGGACGAGATAGAGGCTCACGCCGTCGCCATCTCCACCACCGGTACATGCTCGCTCAGCCGGCCGCCGATGCGGATTGGTTCGATGCGACGGGCCAGGCCGGTGCGGTCGTCGGTCTCTACGAACACGCCGCAGACGGTCGCCGGACCGAAGGCCGGCTGGTAGCGGCCCTGGCTGATCTTGGTGGTGAACCGGCGCAGCGGCTCTTCCTTCTGGTTGCCGATGACGCTGTCGTAGTCGGCGCAGGCCCCGGCGTCGGTCTGGTAGCCGGTGCCGCCGGGCAGGATCTGGCAGTCGGCGGTGGGCACGTGGGTGTGGGTGCCGACGACCAGGCTGGCGCGGCCGTCGCAGTAGTGACCCATCGCCATCTTCTCGCTCGTGGCCTCACAGTGCATGTCGACCACCACCGCGTCGGCCACCTGGGCCAGCGGCGCCTTGTCCAGCTCGCGGTCGGCGGCGGCGAAGGGGTCGTCCATGGCGTCCATGTGCACCCGGCCCAGCAGGTTGACGACATAGATGGTCTTGCCGCTCTGGGTCTGGAACAGGTTGGCGCCGCGGCCCGGGGCGTCGGAGAGGATCGGGTAGTTGGCCGGACGGATCAGGCGCGGCTCGCGGACGATGTAGGTCAGCGCTTCCTTCTGGTCCCAGCTGTGGTTGCCCAGCGTCAGGCAGTCGGCGCCGGCGTCGAACAGCTCCCGCGCCGTGTTCTCGGTGATCCCGAACCCGGCGGCGGCGTTCTCGGCGTTGATGATGACGAACTCGAGCCCGAGGCGGCGGCGAAGTCCGGGCAGGTGGTCGGCCAGGCCGTCGCGGCCCGACTTGCCGACGACGTCGCCGAAGAAAGCAAAGCGCATTCAGAAGTCCTTTCGGACGGCTATATACCCCGCCTCGGTCAAAATCCCATCGAGCGGCTGGTCATGCGGCTCGCGGGGCAGGTCGGTGCGTTCCTGGCCGCTGTAGGCGAGGCCGATGAAGGGCGGCGGCGAGGGTTCGCCGCGCAGGGCCGCCAGTGTCCGGTCGTAGTGGCCGCCGCCCTGGCCCAGGCGGCCGCCCTGGCGGTCGAAGGCGAGCAGCGGCGCGATCACCAGGTCGGGACGGACTTCCTTCGCCGTCGCCAGCGGGGCGGACAGGCCCGACAGGTCGTGGGCCAGCGGCTCGCCCGGGGTCCAGGCGCGGAACACCAGGGGCGCATCCTCCGCCACGACCGCCGGCAGGGCCAGCGTCCAGCCGGCCTTGCGCAGGGTCTCGCCGAGCGGGCGGGGATCAAACTCCGCGCCCAGCGCCCTGTAGAGGGCGACGACGCCGGCGCGCGTGCGACCGGTCGCGGCCAGCATGGCGTCGGCGTGGTCGGCCGCCATCCAGTCGGCTTCGGGATGCTCGATCATCAGCGCCTTGCGCCGCGCCCGCGCGTCGAGCCGCAGCGTGATCTTGGCGGCGGCGAGGCGGGGATGGGTCACGCTGTGCGTCCTTCGACACGGCCCTGCGGGCCTGCTCAG